>CAYRBW010000063.1:0-10993 GCA_964422575.1 uncultured Limnohabitans sp. | reverse complement strand
AGCGGCTCTGGATGATGCGGCCCTCGTGCTCGGTGATCGAGCAAAAGGTGCAGCCACCAAAGCAGCCGCGCATGATGTTCACAGAAAAGCGGATCATCTCCCAGGCGGGGATTTTGGTCGCGTGGTCGTGGCTGCCGTTCTCGTCGGCATAACGCGGGTGCGGGCTACGGGCGTACGGCAAGTCAAACACATGGTCCATCTCGGCCGTGGTCAGAGGAATGGGCGGTGGCATGATCCACACGTCGCGGGCGGTGTGGCCTTCGCCGTGCGCCTGCACCAGACAGCGGGCGTTGCCGGGGTTGGTCTCCAGGTGCAGCACGCGGTTGGCGTGGGCATAGAGCACAGCATCCTGCTTGACCTGCTCGTAGCTGGGCAGGCGGATCACGCTTTTGTCACGCGGCGGCACTTTGTGCGTGCCTTTGCCGCGCAGTGCTGGGTTAGGCACAAAGGTGAGCGGCTGGATGGCGGCTTGTGCGGTGCGTGCTTGGGCCACGGCGGCGGACAAATCGGCTTCAACACTTTGCACGTTTTGCGCGTTGTGGCCATCAGCCACTTCTTTGGCTTCTTCTTCGCGGACACAAGTGGCACCCTGCTCCCGCGCCTGATCCGAAATCATCAAATACGGGTTGATGTGCGCTTCCACATGGCCCGGCATGTCCACACTAGTGGAGTCGATCTCAAACCAACCCTCAGGTGTCTCGCGGCGTACAAAGGCGGTGCCACGCACGTCGGTGATCTGCTGCACCGGCTCGCGGGCGGCCAGGCGGTGGGCGATTTCGACAATCGCGCGCTCGGCGTTGCCGTACAGCAGCAAGTCGCATTTACTGTCCACCACGACCGAGCGGCGCACTTTGTCAGACCAGTAGTCGTAATGCGCGATGCGGCGCAAACTGCCTTCGATGCCGCCCAGCACGATGGGTGTGTCGGGGAAAGCTTCACGGCAGCGCTGGCTGTAGACGATGGCGGCGCGGTCAGGCCGCTTGCCGCCCACATCGCCCGGGGTGTAGGCGTCGTCGCTGCGGATTTTGCGGTCTGCCGTGTAGCGGTTGATCATGGAGTCCATGTTGCCGCTGGTCACGCCCCAAAACAGATTGGGTTGACCCAGCGCTTTGAAGGCGTCTGCGCTGGTCCAGTCGGGCTGAGCGATGATGCCGACCCGAAAACCCTGGTTTTCCAACATGCGGCCAATCACGGCCATGCCAAAACTCGGGTGATCCACGTAGGCGTCTCCCGTGACCAGCACAATGTCGCAGCTGTCCCAGCCCAATTGGGTCATTTCGGCGCGGCTCATCGGCAAAAACGGGGCCGTGCCAAAACGCTGCGCCCAGTACTTGCGGTAACGGGTCAGCGGTTTGGCGTCACGCGGGAAAAAAGAGACGTCGGTGAAGGCGTTCATGGGCTCGGCATCGGGGATAACCCGCTAGTGTAGGGGTTTGAGGGTGGGCTTACTGCAAGGATGGCTATCGCACAATACGGCAAAAGAGCACAAATAAGGGAGTGCGACATGGGTTTCAGACCTTGGAAGGATTTTTGGGCGGACACCACGCAGAGACAACTATTGATCCGTCTGCAAGACACCTCTGCGCCAACTGCGTTCATCCCATGCGATGACAGACGCTCGTTTGCAACCTATCGGAGCAGCTGAGTGACGTCCTTGGCAGCACGCTTTTGTTCAATTTTTGGCTTGCTTTACCGATTGTTATCCCTATGCACGGCATTTTTTGGCTCTGGTGGCGCACTCACCCACAACCGGGCTGGCTGGTGGATTGGGGGGGTTTTCGGCTGCAAGCTGTTGGGCAAAAACACACCGACACCTGCCAGCTGTCAGCCGATATGGGCCTGTTGGCACACCACCGGCAAATGGACATCACGCATCCCACCCGTGGGCCTGTGTTGACCCTGTTCACAGCGGCGGCATCGAGTGATCCGCTGGACCAAAGCGCGCAGGAAACTCTGGCCCGAATACTGGCCGAAAAGTTGAATTTGCGCCTGGTGGGTTGCCGGGTGGCACTGAAGTAACAAAGCGCCTGAGCGCGCCAAAGCCCTCAGTTATGCTCAAACCATGCCGTTTTCTCTCGCCGCCCCTGCCCACTTCGAGTTGGTCATCAAGAAAAGCCGTTTCATGGCCTGTGTGGAGCCCATGCCAGGACGTGAAGAAGCGCAGGCGCGGGTGGCGCAGCTCAAGGCCGAGCACCCCGATGCCGCACACGTGTGTTGGGCCCTGCTGGCCGGGGGCCAGTCGGCGGCCAATGACGATGGCGAGCCTGGCGGTACGGCGGGTCGCCCCATGCTGGAGGTGTTGCGGCATCAAGAACTGGAAGGCGTGATGGCGTCAGTGGTGCGCTATTTTGGTGGCGTCAAGCTCGGTGCAGGCGGGTTGGTGCGGGCCTACACCGACGCGGTGGCACAAGCGGTGCTGTCCGCACAGAAGATTCCCCTCCTTAAACAAGCCCAGCTGGCCTGCTCAGTGCCCTATGCATTCGAAGGCCTGGTGCGGCGCGAGGTGGAGCTGGCCGGGGCCAACTTGCTGGATGTGCAGCACGGCAACGTGGTGAGCCTGCGCTTTGCCCTGCCCGAGCCACAAGCTGCAGGCCTGGTGCAGCGGCTCAATGAGAGCGGTCAGGGCAAACTGACCTGGCTCGACGCTGATAATTGAGACCATGACCGCGTCCCCAACACCTCAGCAGCAGCCCCTGCCCCTGAACCAACCGCATTCCAGGACCGATCTGTTCGTGTCGTTCACGCTGCTGGCCTTGCAGGGTTTTGGCGGCGTGCTGGCTGTGGTGCAGCGTGAACTGGTCGAAAAAAAACGCTGGATGACGCGCGAACAATTTGTTGAGGATTGGGCGGTGGCGCAGATCATGCCGGGTCCCAATGTGGTGAATCTGTCGTTGATGATTGGTGGCCGTTATTTTGGTTTGGCCGGTGCGCTGGCTGGACTGGCGGGCATGTTGGCCGCGCCGCTGGTGGTGGTTTTGCTGCTGGCAATCGCATTGAGCGGCGTGTCTGATGCGGTGTGGGCACAGGGCGCTTTGCGTGGCATGGGTGCCGTTTCTGCGGGCTTGATCGCGGCGGTGGGGCTCAAATTGATGGGTGCTTTGAAGGACAACCCCATGGGCATGCCGGTGTGCATCGCGCTGGCGGCCGCCAGCTTTGTGGGGGTGAGCATCCTGCGTTGGCCCCTGGCTTTTGTGTTGCTCGGAACCGGTCTGGTCGGTTGCAGCTGGGCCTATATGCAAATTGTCCGCCAAGCGCTGCGCCATGCGCAGACAGATGGAGACACCGCATGAACCCGGTGTTACAACTTTCTGCACAAGACTGGCTGAGCCTGTTCAACCATTTCGCATCGTTGTCTTTGTTAGCCGTGGGCGGCGCCATCACCACCGCCCCGGACATGCACCGCTATCTGGTGGATGAAACCCATTGGCTGAGCGACCGTCAGTTCACCTCGTCCATCGCGTTGGCGCAAGCGGCACCCGGGCCCAACATCTTGTTTGTGGCGTTGATGGGCTGGAACGTGGGCCTGAATGCCGGGGCCGGTCTGGGTGGCGGATGGATCAGCGCAGCGCTGGGTGCACTGGGGGTTGTGGTCACAATGCTGGGCATCATGTTACCCTCTTCCATCTTGACCTACACCGCCACACGCTGGGCCCACCAGCACCGAGACAAAATCGGCATCAAGGCCTTCAAGTCGGGCATGGCCCCCATCGTGATCGCGCTGTTGCTGGCCACAGCCTGGCTTTTGACCGTCAGTCACAACAAACCGATCAGTGACTGGCCGCTTTATGTGCTGACGCTGATCACCACTTGGGTGGTGTGGCGCACCAAGGTCCACATGCTCTGGCTCATTGGTGCAGGTGCATTGCTCGGCGCACTGGGCTGGGTTTGAAACCGTTCAAGTTTTAGCGCTTCAGCGTGGATTCTCGAAAAACACCGTGTTCGAGTAGTCGCTGACCTCAAAGTAGACCTTTTTCTCGTCAGGGTCGGCGATCATGTTCAGGTTTTCATCGAGCACGCCGTAGCCAAAACGGTAGGCTCGAGGCTGTTTGTCATCGGTGCCCAAAGCGGTGCTGACTTTGTCGACTTTCAGAAAGCGGCGCACCAACTTGTCGCCAGCATAGACCTCCATCACACCATTGGTGCCGGTCCAGTTTTGGATGTCGCGGCTGATTTTGTTTTGCTGCTCTTGGGTGCATGCGACCAGCACAGTGGCAGCGGTCAGGACGACCACCGAAGTGATGCGTTTCAAATTCTTGTGCATAGAAAACTCCCTTGTGTAAATTGACCCCACAATGGTCGGAGTTCAAGCCCCAACCGACAAGACGATTCAAGTGCGTTGGCGCAAGGCCTCGTAAAGGCAGACCCCGCTGGCCACCGAGACGTTGAGGCTTTCAACCGCGCCACGCATCGGGATGTTGACCAGTTCATCGCAGTTCTTGCGCGTCAACTGCCGCATGCCATCGCCTTCTGCACCCAGCACCAGAGCGGTGGGCACTTTCAAATCGGCTTGGTAAATGCTGTGTGGTGCGTCGCCACTGGTGCCAATCACCCAAATGCTGCGTTCCTTGAGTTCACCCAAGGTGCGCACCAAGTTGGTGACCATGAAATAAGGCATGGTCTCGGCCGCGCCACTGGCCACTTTGGCCACGGTGGCGTTGATGCCCGCCGCATGGTCTTTGGGGGCAATGACCGCATGCGCGCCTGCGCCATCGGCCACACGCAAACAGGCACCCAAATTGTGCGGATCGGTCACGCCGTCCAGCACCAAGAGCAAAGGCGGGCCTTCAACGGTATCCAGCAAATCGTCCAACGAATGGTTCTGAGGAATGGGTGCGACCATGGCCACCACGCCTTGGTGGCCATGGCCCCCGGCCAACTTAGCCAGACGCTCACCGTCCGATTCGATCATCCTCATGCCCGAATCACGGGCCTTGTCGATGAACTGGCGCATCCGCGCATCGCGGCGGGTGACCTCGTAATGGATTTCAATCACAGATTGAGGGGCGATCTTGAGGCGAACGCCCACGGCATGGAAGCCGAACAACACTTTATGGGATGACATGTCTGGATTATCGTTGGTCCGCAACACACCGCGGTCAGGACTGCCAGAAACGATGAGGGGTATCAGACCCCGTTATGGGTCGATTCGGACAAGCGTCCAGCCTGAATCACCAAACTGCGTTCACAGCGGGCGGCCAGCTGGCGGTCATGGGTGACCAAGACCAAGGTCGTGCCTTGCTCCCGGTTGAGCGCAAACATCAAATCCATGATGGCTTCGCCTGTGGCATGGTCCAAACTGCCGGTGGGCTCGTCGGCCAGCAGCAAATCGGGCTGCACCACGAAGGCACGCGCCAGCGCCACGCGTTGCTGTTCGCCGCCGCTGAGGACTTTTGGCAAATGCTTCAGCCGCTCACCCAGCCCCACACGTTGCAACATGGTCGTGGCGGTACTGCGGGCATCCGGGCGATCAACCAACTCCAAAGGCAACATGACGTTTTCGAGCGCGGTCAGGTTGGGCATGAGCTGAAAGCTCTGGAACACAAAGCCCACGTGCTGGGCCCGCACGGCAGCGCGCTCATCTTCGGTCAAATCAAACAATGATTGGCCTGCCAAGACCACCTGTCCGGCACTGGGTGTGTCCAAGCCCGCCAAGATGGCGAGCAAAGTGCTTTTGCCCGAACCGGAAGCACCGACAATAGAGACTGTTTCGCCCGCGTTCAAGGAAAAATTGATATCGCGCAAAATGTCCAGTTGGCCACTGGCATCCTGCACACTTTTTGAGACGCCACGCACGGCAATGATGGATTCAGGCATGCACAAACCTTTGTTAAGACGTCGTCACTTTAACTGGACCCTGCTGGCCCTTGTCAGCTGGGGCTTTGTTGCGCCTTTGGGGGCAGCTCAAGCTGCTGGCACCTCTGCACGCATTTTGGTGGTGGGCGATTCGCTGAGCGCCGAGTACGGCCTGAACCGAGGTACAGGCTGGGTGGCCTTGCTCCAAAAACAGCTGACCGCCGAAAAGCCTGGCGCGCAAGTCATCAACGCCAGCATCAGCGGCGACACCACCTCTGGCGGGCGTTCGCGCTTGCCCACTTTGCTGCAAAAACACCAACCCAGCCATGTGATCATTGAGCTGGGCGGCAACGATGCCTTGCGCGGCCTACCCCTGAGCATGACACAAGACAACTTGCAGGCCATGACCCGCCAGGCCCAGGCCGCTGGCGCGCAGGTCATTTTGCTGGGCATGCAGATGCCACCGAACTATGGCCCCGACATGTCCAAGCAATTTGAAGCGGCCTATGCCCAAGTGGCCAAAACCCAAAAAACGGCGCTGGTGCCCTTCTTTTTGAAAGGCATTGGCGATGATCCGGAGCCGCTCAAATGGTTCCAGGCCGACCGCATTCACCCCAACGAAGCCGCACAGCCGCGCATGCTGGCCAATGTTTGGCCCACTCTAAAGAAACTATTGAAATGAGCGTTCACCTGATTTCGGCCGCAGAAGCCATGGCTAAACTGAACCAGTTTGATGCCATTTTGGACGCACGCTCTGAAGGCGAGCACGCCGAAGACCACCTGCCCGGCGCACTGAGCTGGCCGTCACTGAACAACGAAGAACGCATCCAAGTCGGCACCTTGTACAAACAGGTCAACCCATTTGAGGCTCAAAAAGTCGGCGCAGCCTTGGTGGCCAAAAACATCGCTCGCCACATCGAAACCCATGTGATGGACAAACCACGGAACTGGCAGCCGCTGGTGTATTGCTGGCGCGGCGGCAAGCGCAGCAACGCGCTGGCGCTGATCTTGGGACAAATCGGCTTCAAGGTGCAGCTGATTGAAGGTGGCTACAAGGCGTTTCGCAAAGAAGTGCTGGAAGACACGCCCCGCCAGACCCAGCGCCTACAGTTTCAGGTGCTGTGTGGCCCCACCGGCTCCGGCAAGACCCGTTTGCTACATGCACTTGCTCAAGAAGGCGCACAGGTACTCGATCTGGAGGCCATCGCCTGCCACCGCAGCTCGGTGTTGGGCTTGATCCCAGGCACGCCACAGCCCACTCAGAAAGCCTTTGACACGCAGGTCTGGGGGGCGCTACGTGGTTTCAGCGCCGACCGACCCGTGTATGTCGAGGCGGAGAGCAAAAAGGTGGGCAACCTGACGGTGCCTGCCGATTTGATGGTGGCCATGCGGGTCAGCCCCTGCTTGCGGGTAGACCTGACGCTGGACAACCGGGTGGATTTGCTCTTGGAAGACTATGCATTTTTCACGCAAGACCGCGCCTTGTTTGCCGACCGATTGGAACGACTGACTGCGCTGCGCGGCAAAGCCGTGGTGCAAAGTTGGCAAGAAAGAATCGAGCGAGGGGAAATGCGGGAGGTGGTGACCGAGCTGCTGTCGGGCCATTACGACCCGGGCTACGAGACCTCGACGGGTAACAACTTTGTGCATTACGCCAAAGCTCCTTTGATCGCACCCGCCAGCCACGGCATGGGCGACATGCTGGCACTGGCCCGTGAATTGGTGAAAGTGCCTTCTTGAAAGCGATTGAAACGCTTTCAACCCAACATCACTACAGAGGGTTAAATGGGCAGCGTTGGCGCGTCGGTAGCATCGGATGCGGCAACGGCATGGTCACCGTCGTCTACAGCATCCGGATCGGACTCGTCTTCAGGCAAGAGGCCTGATTTGCGGTCCGACTTGGCTTTGAGCTTGTCTTCTTTTTTGCGTTTTTTGGCCAATTCTTTCTGGCGCTTTTCGAATCCGTAGTTGGGTGTGGCCAAGATGGCTCCTTTAATTTGAGCTGCCCAATGTAACAGTTTCCGAAGCGCGATCGTCCCATTCCACGCTGCCACGGTAGGCATGCCAACTGGCATGACCTAGCCACGGCCCCACCACAATGATGCCCAAAGCCCATGGCCACAAGGCTGCCAACACCAGCACGCTGAGCAGCAAACCCCACAGAAGCATCACGCCGGGATTGGTAAAAACCACCCGAATGCTGGTGATCACGGCTGAGATCGCATCGGTGTCACGGTCCAAAATCATGGGAATGGACACCACCGACAAGCCGTAGACCAAGGCGGCGAACACGCCACCAACGGCCACATAGACCATTAGAAATTCGATATTTTGCGGGTTGAACACTGCTTCAAGCACGCCCATGGTCGAGGGCATACCGGTGTTGAAAAACACCGCAAACACCACCAATGATGCCCTGCCCCACAACAATTCCAGCACCATGAGCACCAAAACCAACATCGCCATGCTTCGAATGTGGCGGTCCCAACACATGAGGGAGGTGGCCATGTCAGGCACTTCGTTGCGCTCTCTTTTGCGGCTGACCTCGTACAAGCCCATGGCCAAAAAAGGCCCTACCAGCAGGCAGCCAGATACCAGCGACAAGGTGTACTCGGGCTTGTGCTTGAACACCAGAGCCAACACCTGTGCCATGAACCAAAAGCAAAGACCATAAAACAAAGCGATACCGGGGTGACGGCTCAGGTCTTGCCAGCCCTTGGCCAGCCAGCGAAATGGTGCAGAAAAACCCAAAGGACGGATGCGAGACTGTGGGCCTTCAGGCGCTGGCGGCACATAGGGCGCGGCCATGATGGGCAAGTCAGCGAGCTGTTCAGCGGATAAGGGATGCTTGGCGTCTGCGGTCATGGCAATCGGTTCGTCGGTAAAGACTTCAGATTACCCCCGCAGTGTCAGTTTGAACAGTCAGGAAACTACCAATCAGGTCCGCCAATAAGCGGCATTCAGCTTATCCAAGGCAGATGCGCTTGCGTGGCTTGAATCAGGTCGTGCAGCAAGTCTTCAGCAGACTCCAAACCGACAGAAAACCGCACCAGCGTGCCGCGTTGCAAATGAGCAGGCCAGGCTAGGCGCATTGAAGCCAAGTCATAAGGCACGACGAGACTGACCGGCCCACCCCAGCTGTAGCCAATTTTGAACAATTTCAGGCTGTCACAAAACGCATCCACCTGTGCCTGGCTGTAGCGTGGATCCATCATCACGCTGAACAATCCTGCAGCCAAGCCCTTGCCAGGCGTACGCTCACACAACGCTTGCCAATGCGCATGGCCCGGAGAACCATCAAAAGCCGGGTGCAGCAACTGAGCACATTGCGGTTGAGCTTGCCACCAAGCGGCCAAAACCCGTGCAGTCTGATCGTGCGCCTTGTAGCGCAAATCAATGCTGGGCAAGGAGCGCAGCACGGCTTCAGCGTCATTGGCGGCCACCCCCAAACCCAGACGCATGTGACACAACTTGATTTTCAAATGCAGCCCGGGGTCTTGGGTGATGATGCTGCCCATCAGCACGTCGCCACCGCCACTGGGGTATTTCGTCAAAGCATGGGCGCTGATATCCACCCCCAGACTACCCCGTCCACCCATTTCGACGGCATCGCCCCGCAAATCAAATGGCTTGAACGCCAGGCCTGCACCCCAGGTGTTGTCCAAAGCACACAACACGTCTTGGGCTTGGCACAGGCGCACCATCTCGGGCAAATCCGGAAACTCCATGCTGACCGAGCCAGGTGCCTCGAGCCAGACCAAGCGTGTGCGAGGTCCGATCTTGCTGGCCAAGTCAGAAGGGCTCATCGGGTCATAGACCTGATGGGTGATGCCGTAATGGCGCAACTCACCTTCCGCCAAAGCCTTGTTGGGACCGTAGGCATTGTCTGGTAGCAGGACCTCGTCACCCGTTTGAAGAAGGGCCAAAGCGACGGTGGCCAAAGCCGCCAGACCACTGGGCACAAGCACGCACTGGCCGCCGCCTTCGAGGGTGCATAGCCGCTCTTCGAGCGTATAGGTCGTGGGTGTGCCATGCAGGCCATAGGTGTAGGCCGATTTGTCTTTCCATTCACGCTGGCGCATGTCGGCCACGGTCGGAAAGTACACCGTCGACGCCTTGAAAACCCCTTGTTGCGGGGCTTCAAAGCCGATGGGTGGCGTGTAGGGGTGGTGGATCAGGCTGGTGATGTCTCGGTGTGTTTTGCTCATGCCAGCATCCTAATGCAAACGGCCTCCCGAAGGAGGCCGTTTACAGCTCAAAAGAGGTGTTTTAAAGCGCCCCTCAGACACTCCACTTTTCGATCAACTTCTCGGGGCGCATGTTGTCATACGGTTCGAAAGGCTGGTGAATCCAAGGATTGGTAGGCAAATCATCCACCGAATAGTCAGGCTTGAAGGTCGACACGCCCTTGGTCCAGATCACGGCGGTGCGCAGCTCAGTCACAGGCTGGTAGTTGTTCTTGAGTTGATCAACCACCGCACGCAAAGTGTGACCGGTATCGGCCAAGTCGTCGACCAACAGCACTTTGCCAGCGATCTCACCTTTGGGCGTGGTGATGTAACGAGCGATGTCGAGGTGACCCTGGACCGTACCTGCTTCAGCGCGGTAAGAACTGGTGGACATGATGGCCAGTGGCTTGTCAAAAATGCGCGACAAGATGTCGCCAGGGCGCATACCGCCGCGGGCCAAACACAGGATGTTGTCAAATTCCCAGCCGGACTGGTGGATTTTGATGGCGAGTTTTTCGATGAGGTTGTGGTACTCGTCGTAACTCACATACAGGTGCTTGCCGTCTTCGGTCAACATGGGATAACTCCAGAAAAGTCAGGGGTGGATGAGGTCAATGTGAACTTGTACAACCTGCGCTCAGGTGCCAAAGGGGTTGTGCAACAAAATGGTGTGGTCGCGGTCTGGGCTGGTGGACACCACGTGCACAGGTACGCCCGTGACTTCGGCGATGCGCTCGAGGTATCTGCGAGCCGTCGCAGGCAGTTTGTCCATTGCGGTCACGCCGACAGTGGTTTCTGTCCAGCCGGGAATGACTTCGTAAATCGGCTTGCAGCGGGCGATTTCGTCTGCACCCATGGGCAGGATGTCGATGGTTTCACCGTCCAGCTCGTAGCCGGTGCACAACAACAACTCTTTGAGGCCATCCAGCACGTCGAGCTTGGTGATGCACAGGCCGGTGATGCCGTTGATG
>CAYRBW010000062.1:0-11103 GCA_964422575.1 uncultured Limnohabitans sp. | reverse complement strand
GCCCACGACGCCTGCGCCGTGATGAATTCACCCGCAATCTGGTCCGTGAACACCGCGTCACGCCGCACGACCTGATCTACCCCGTGTTCGTGCTGGATGGCCAAAACCAGCGCCAAACCGTGGGCTCCATGCCCGGCGTGGAGCGCCTGTCACTCGACCTGCTGCTGCCCGTGGCGGAAGACTGCGTCAAGCTCGGCATCCCGGTCATGGCCCTGTTCCCAGTGATCGACGCCAGCCTAAAGGACCCCACGGGCCGCGAAGCCATGAACCCCAACGGCCTGGTGCCCCGCGTGGTGCGCGAGCTGAAAAAGCGCTTTCCTGAGCTGGGCGTGATGACCGACGTGGCGCTCGACCCCTTCACCAGCCACGGCCAAGATGGCTTGCTGGACGAGACCGGCTACATCCTGAACGACGAAACCACCACCGTGCTGGTGCAGCAGGCCCTGACCCAGGCCGAAGCCGGTGTCGACATGGTCGCGCCCAGCGACATGATGGACGGCCGCATCGGCGCGATCCGCCAGGCGCTCGAAGCGCGTGGCCTCATCCACACCCGCATCATGGCCTACAGCGCCAAGTACGCCAGCGCGTTTTATGGGCCCTTCCGCGATGCGGTGGGCTCATCCGCCAACCTGGGCAAGAGCAACAAGAAGGTCTACCAGATGGACCCCGGCAACAGCGACGAGGCCCTGCGCGAAGTCGCCATGGACCTGGCCGAAGGGGCCGACATGGTCATGGTCAAACCCGGCATGCCCTATTTGGACATCGTACGCCGCGTCAAAGACGAATTCAAAGTGCCCACCTTCGCCTACCAAGTGTCGGGGGAGTACGCCATGATCAAAGCCGCCGCGCAAAACGGCTGGCTTGACCACGACCTGGTCATGATGGAAAGCCTGCTGGCCTTCAAGCGTGCAGGTGCTGACGGCGTGCTGACCTACTTTGCACGCGACGCGGCCCGCCTGATCCGCCAAGGCTGATCGGATGCGGGTTTTCAGCGTCACGGGCACACAAGTTCAGGCAGAACTGGCCCTGCCCGAGCAACTGCCTGAACATGGCTACCTCTGGATCGCCTGTTCGCGTGAAACCTTTTTGGCCGAACTGGATGCCATTCAAAGCACCCTCGAACAACTGACCGGGCAAACGCTCGTGGATTTGCACGTCTCGGACCTGCTCAACGCGCAGCTGCCTTCTCGCTTTGACTACAGCTCACATTACGATTTGATGGTTTTTCGGCGGCTGGCGCAACGCCAGGCTACGGTATCGACTGGCGAAACTCATGGCTTGACCCAGAAAACCCAGCGCGCAGGTCCACCTGTGTTGAATCGGATAGACACCAGCCCGGTAGGTTTTGCCGTGTTTGATCGAATTTTGCTGAGCGTGCACCCGACAGATTGCGCCGTTCGCGAGGCCTATGCCAGTCGGCTGCAGGCCAGCACACTCCCAATGGTCCCCACTGGTGAAAGCGCCGATTTGCGCTCAGCTGGTGCGCGTGGTGTGCCCAGTAACCCCGCCGACATGATGCTGCGGATCGTCAGCCACATGGTCGATGGCTATCTGGACTTGCGCCGTGAATTGAGTCGGCAACTCGACCACTGGCAAGCCGAATTGCTCAACCCCCGCACCCGCTTTAACCGCTGGGACGCCTTGCTGCACGCGCGTCTGGCGCTGCACCAACTTGAATCACTGTGCGACGACCAACGCACGGCCGTGCAAACCTGGACCGAGTCACTGGACACCTGGGGCATCGGCCAGGACGGCAGCGCAGAACGCGAGCACGAGTTGCTCAAAATCCGCAGCCGCGATGTGCTGGAGCACATTGATCGGGTGATTCAACACGTGCGCAGGCTGGAACACAACACCGAAACCGCCGTGCAGATGCACTTCAACGTGCAGGGCAACCGCACCAACGACATCATGCGCACCCTGACCGCGCTGACCGCGATTTTCTTGCCACTGAACCTGATTGCCGCCGTGTTCGGCATGAACTTCGAGTTCATGCCTTGGCTGCACACAGCCAGCGCCTTTTGGTGGACCTTAGGTGGCATGGGGGCAATTGCGACCACCATGGGTTTGGTCTTCTGGCGCAAGCGCTATCTGGCACGCACCGGGTAATAAGAGCCGACGAGGCAGATGCTTGTAGAGCGAATCTGCACTCGCAATGCACACCCGTGTCACGGACTTGTTCAGCGTTCAGGCCGCGCATCCCTTCGGTTGCAGGGGCAACCTCTAACACCAGAAACTGTGCCCTACAGTGCGGCCATGCCAAACCCAAAAACACCCAACATCAGCCCAAGCTATGCACCAAGAATGCCAATGTGCGCTCACGCGCCAGCAGGGCTGAAGGCGCATGCCAAGCGCCACGCTGATCACAGTTGAAGCCGTGGTGCGCCGCATAGGTGAAGACATTCACTTCAGGGTGCGCTTTCTTGAAAGCTTCCACCGAATCGAGCGGAATCCACTTGTCCTCATCGGCAAAATGGGCCATCACGGGCACTTGCGGCTGGCGGGCGATTTCGGCCTCGGTGGTCACGCCACCGCCGTAATACGGCACAGCGGCACTCAGGCCCGTCAAAGTGCATGCGGCACGCCAGGTCAGCAAGCCGCCCCAGCAGTAACCGACAATGCCGACCTTGCCGCCCGAAACTTGCGCAGCGTGGTCAATCGCCGCCTGGATGTCCTGCAACACACCGGGGGCTGGCAAAGCCTCCACTGCGGTCTTGTAGCCAAACCCTTCGCCCATGTCGGCGTCCGTGTAGCCCAGCTCAACACCCGGCTTGACGCGGTGAAAGGCCGCAGGGGCGATGGCCAAATAGCCCTCGGCTGCGTAGCCATCGACCACGTTGCGAATGTGGCTGTTGACACCAAAAATTTCCTGAATCACCACCACGGCCCCCTTGGGAGTTCCTGAGGGGCGGGCCTCGTAAGCAGGCACCCGAGTGCCGTCTACAGCTTGGAGTTCAATCATCGTTCCCATGTTCTTTCCTTGGTTGGTTTCAACACATCAACGGCTCAAGGCTCGCTCGACAAAATCAAGCCGGTCTTGACCCCAGAAAATCTCACCATCGACCACGTAACTGGGCGCACCAAACACGCCCGCGTCAATGGCCGCTTGGGTATAGGTTTCATATCGCACCTGCACCGCTTGGTTGTGCGATTGCGCCAGCAAACTGGCGGGCAAGCCCTGCTCTTGCAACAACTCGGCCAGCACTTTGTCATCGGCCATGTTGCGCTCCTGGGCCCAGCAGGCCGCCAAAATCGCACCTGATATGGCCATCGCTGCGGCGCTGCCCAAAGCCAAGTCAGCGGCAATGATCAAGCGTGCCGCATCGTCCCCTCCCACCGGAAAGTATTTGGGTTTGAGGTTCAGCGGCGCATTCAAGTATTCGCTAAAGCGCTGCAACTCCACCAGCCGGTAAGCCTGGCGTTGAGGTGCGCGTTGCCCCAAAGGCAAACCACCCGAGATCGGAAACACCTTGCCGCCCAAATCGATCGGCATCACCCGCACCGTGGCGCCGCAGCGCTGTACGATCTCCGTCAAGCGCTGGTGACCCAAATAAGCCCAGGGGCTTTGCGGGGCGAAGTAATAGTCCACTGTGCGACCCATCGTGTCTCCTTGTCTGTTGTGTAATCTTTGAATGAAACAGCGGTTGTACCCGCCCTCTCAGATTTTTGCAGGAGATATGCGATGAACAAGGTCTTGTTGGTGACCGGTGGCAGCCGGGGCATCGGGGCAGCCACAGCCCTTTTGGCGGCTCAACAGGGATGGGCCGTGGCGGTGAACTACACCACCAACTCACTGGCAGCCGATGAAGTTGTGCGTCAGATCCGCGCAGCAGGTGGGCAAGCCATGTCCGTGCAAGCCGATGTGGCTCAGGAGGCCCAGGTGTTGCGCATGTTTGAACACATCGATGCCAAGCTGGGCCGCCTGTCGGGTTTGGTCAACAACGCAGGGGTGGTCGATGTGTCGGCGCGTGTGGCAGACATGAGCGTGGCCCGATGGAAACGCATGTTCGACATCAACGTGATCGGCAGCCTGATCTGCGCCCGTGAAGCCGTGCGCCGCATGAGCACCCAATATGGCGGCGAAGGTGGCAGCATCGTCAATGTATCCAGCGCAGCAGCGCGACTGGGCTCACCCGGCCAATACGTGGACTACGCCGCCGCCAAAGGTGCGATTGATGCCTTCACGCTGGGCTTGGCCAAAGAAGTCGCCGCCGAAGGCATCCGCGTCAACGCCGTGCGCCCCGGCCTGATCGACACCGAAATCCACGCCTCAGGCGGCCTGCCCGACCGTGTGAAAGACCTGCAACATTTGGTGCCCATGCAACGCGGAGGTACCGCCGAAGAGGTGGCGCAAAGCATCGTCTGGCTTTTGTCTGATGCTGCAAGCTACACCACCATGTGCCTGATTGACGTGTCCGGAGGCCGCTGATGCCACAGATCAAGTATTACTGGGAAGACTTTGCGGTGGGCCAGGTGCGAGACCTGGGCACCATCAGCCCCACCCGCGAAGAAATCATCGCCTTTGCCAGCCAATTCGACCCGCAACCGTTTCACTTGGACGACGAAGCGGCGAAAGCCTCGGTCTTTGGTGCCCTGTCGGCCAGCGGCTGGCACACCTGTTCGATGGCCATGCGGCTGATGGTGACCAACTTCCTGTGCGAAACCTCCAGCCTGGGCTCGCCGGGCCTGGAAGGCATCAAATGGCTCAAACCGGTGTACCCCGGTGACACCTTGCGTCTGCAAAGCACCATGCTCGAAACCAAACCCATGGGCAAGCGCCCCGATGTGGGCATGACGCGCAACCTGTGGGAAATGTTCAACCAGCACGGTGACAAGGTGCTGCACATGGAAGGCTGGGGCATGTTCCGCCGCCGCACGCCAGCGACCTGAAGCCGGGCACAATGCGGCGATGGATTTCAAACCGCTCATCACACTGCTGGCCATCGTCAACCCTTTGGCCATCGTTCCATTTTTCATCCACTACACGCAGGGCTTCAGCCGCGCCCAGCGCCAGCGCACCATTTGGGTCTCGTCTTTTTCAGCCTTTGTGGTGATCGCGGCCAGCGCTTTGCTGGGTCTGCAAATTCTGGAATTTTTTGTCAACTCTCTGGCCAGCTTTCAGGTCGGCGGCGGCATGCTGCTGCTGACGGCGGCCTTGTCCATGCTCAACGCCCAACCCGCTGAAGCCCGGGCCAATGCCGAAGAAATGCACGACGCAGAAGCCAAAGCGGCTGTGGGGGCCAGTATTGCTGTGGTGCCACTGACCATTCCCCTGCTCACCGGTCCGGCCACCATGTCCACGGTGGTCATTTATGCCGAAAAAGCCAAGAACTTCGCCCAACTGGGCACCTTGGTGGGCTATGGCGTGGTCATTGCGCTGGCCACCGCGCTGTGTTTCTCGCTGGCCACACCCATTGCCCGCATCTTGGGCAAAACTGGCATCAACGTCATGACCCGTCTGATGGGATTGATTCTGGCGGCGCTGGCGGTTGAGGTGATGGCGGATGGGCTGCACAAACTGTTTCCGGTGTTGGCACGGGGCGTTTGAGTTCGGTCAAGGCACAATCGAAACATGCGCAAAGAAGCCCTGGTCACTCTCTTGAAACAAAGCTTACCCAACTTGTTGGCGGTCTATGCTTTTGGCCGCCGCATACACAATCAAGGGCAGTTTGCACGACCGGACAGCGATCTCGATCTCTCGATCTGGCAGTTTTGATCGAAGGCTATGGCGACCCCGTGACCCTTTTTGGCTTGTCCGGCCCACTGGCCGACATCGCGGGCTGCCCCGTCGATTTGCTGGACATTCGCGCAGCGACCACCGTGATGCAATACCAAATCCTGACCCAGGGCACCGCCTGGTGGCGCAAGGATGTCCGGGCTGGCTTGTTTGAGGCGGCCATGCTCAGCGAAAAAATGGCGCTCAATGAAGCGCGCACCGGATTGATCCAGGACGTGGAACAAAGAGGGCGTGTGTATGGCCGATAACGTTTTGCTGAACAAAGCCGCCACGATTGAACGCTGTGTTGCCCGCGCGCGCGAAGAGTACAACGCCGACCCCGAAACCTTTGCCACCAATTTCACACGTCAAGATGCGGCCATTTTGAACATCCAGCGGGCATGCGAAGCGGTGCTCGACATGGGTCACCACATCATCCGCCGGGAAGGTCTGGGCTTGCCGCAAAGCTCACGCGATGTTTTTGCCCTGCTGGCCACAGCGCACTGGCTACAACCCGAACTGGCGGAATCCATGAAACACATGGTGGGCCTTCGACACATCTCAGTGCACGAATACCAGACGCTGCAATTGCCCATCACGGTCAACATCATCCCGTCACATCTGGGCGAGTTTTTGGCTTATTCGCGGCAGATGCTGCTGAAAGACCGCCTCTAAACCACCAGACGACAAGAAAGTCGCATTTCTTCTACCGGCGCGCCACCCAGCTCAAAGGTTTTTGCGGGGGCGTCGTCCCTTTCAAACCCGGCAGCCTTGTAAAAACGGATCGCTCGCGCATTTTCAGCCAGCACCCACAAGCGACATTGTCGATAGCCTTGTTCAAGCAAGCAGGTCTGGGCTGACACCCAAAGTTGCCGACCCACGCCCGTAGACCAGACGGCGGGCAACGTATACAAAGCCCAGATTTCTGCATCGCCATTCGCTGCACCCTGATCCCGGCATGGTCCGGTATTGATCCAGCCCAACATGCGACCGCCATTCATAGCCACTTGCAAATCACCCTGTTTTTCAGCCAGAAACTGTGCCCAAAATGCCTATTTTGATGCCACCGACAAGGAAGCCAGAAACGCTTCAGGCAGGATGGCTGCGTAAGCGGCCCGCCACGCCTGGACATGGATTTGAGCCACGGCCTGAGCGTCACCGGGTATGGCATCACGAATTAACATCATTCAATTCCTTCTAACGTACGCGCACAGCACCAGCCACAAGTTGCCCCGGATTCGCTTTGTCCAGCCAGTCTGCGAATTTGCAGGTCTTGCCAACGTCTCATTCACCAGATCGCGGCCAGCCCGCACAGCAAGACGACGGGCGATGAGACGGCCATCTGGCACGCCACAGGCCTGTACAGGCTTCATTGGATTTTCAAAAAACAGGCTCGCAGTGAACCTTTGTCTGAACGGAGTTGGCGATGAAGCAGGCTTCATGCGCGTCATGGTGCATTCGGGTAATTTGCTCAGGTGTGGGCATGCGGTCGCCACAAAAGCGCACATCGGGCCTGAGGATGACCTGTGTCATCGCCAGCTTGCCTTGGCTGTTTTTACCCATCTGTCCAGTGGCCGCATCAGCATAACGGTCGATGCAAAATTTTTGCTTTGCGGCGATGTCCAAAAACCAAAGCATGTGACAGCTCGACAAGGCCGCGACAAACAGTTCTTCAGGGTCTGCGGCCAAAGGGTCCGACATGGGCAAAGGCACGACATGGGGCGAAGATGAACCCGCGAAGGCGACGCCACCATCGAAACGAACCAGATGCTTCCTGCTGTAGCGATGATCCAGAAAGTTCTGATTGCCCCTTTGCCAAATCACTTCGGCCGTGTAGTTCGCCATATGGGTCCTTTTGCAAAAAGACATTCGCATTTCAGCCGCTGTGCCATGCTTGCATTTTAGAAATTTTTGTTTGCCCATTTTTATCATGCATCCGCTTCATTTTTCGAACATCGAAACCCTGGCCTTTGCGGGCGGCGGCAACCGCTGCTGGTGGCAGGCAGGGCTTGTGACGCACTTACAAGCGCAAGGTGCGCAACTGCCCGCCCAATTGGTGGGCACGAGCGCAGGGGCCGCCATCGCGGCCTCACTAGTGACGGCCAGCACGATGACCGCACTCCAAGCGTGTCAACGGTTGTATGCCGCCAATGCACAACTGTTTGACTGGGGCGAACTGAGGCGGCTGAAATTCAAATTCGCCCACCAAACGGTTTATCCCGCTTGGCTTGCCGCTTTTGTACACGAGGGCAATTTCAAAACGCTTCAAACCGCGCCCAGCCAACTGTTGGTGACAGTGACCCGACCCGCCAGAGCGCTGGGCCTGATGGGCAGTGTGGCCGCTGGCACGTTGGCTTATCTGGTGGACAAAAAACTGTTTCACCACATTCACCCGGTTTTGCCACGGTTTCTGGGTCTGCGGCAAGCGTTCTTTGCATTGCGCGACTGCGCCACCGCGCAAGATGCACAAGCGACTTTGCGGGCCGCTGCGGCAGCGTCGCCTTTCATGTCCGGTGTTCACCTCCATGGCCAATGGGCCTTCGATGGGGGTTACACCGACAACGCCCCCATTCCTGCACCAACCCCGGGCGAAAAGTCCTCCACACTGGTCTTGTTGACCCGCCATTACCCCGACAAACCCGCTTTGTTCAAGGCGGATGGCCGAACCTACTGGCAACCCAGCCGAAAAATTCCGGTCTCCACATTGGACTGCCGCCCGGGCACCACCGTGGAAGATGCGTTTGCGCTAGGGCAAGAAGACGCACAGCTGGCGTTGGCAAAAGGATTTTTCAAGTAAATACCGCACATAAATAACAAGCTCAGCGCAGTCAAACCAAGCTCTTCTTGCCAAATTTTGCCAAGTTCACTATCCTGAACGCATGAGTACCATGAACATTTCCTTGCCCGAAACGTTGAAAACCTTTGTAGACACGCAAGTCATTCAGCGCGGCTACGGCACCAGCAGCGAATACGTGCGGGAGCTGATACGCAAGGATCAGGATCGGCTGCAATTGCGTGAAAAACTCCTGACCGGAGCGAGTACCGCCTCAACGACACCAGTCGATGGGGCCTACTTTGACCACCTGCGTGACCGGGTTCGTCAGGCCACACCACCCATCACAGCGCCGTGAAATTCAAACCGGTCATCCCTCGAGAACAAGCCCATAGGGATGTGGAAGAGGCTCTGACCTATTACCTGAATGAAGGGGCCACCACAGCTGCGCTCGGCATGATTGACGCGCTGGAGAAAGCTTACAGCCATATTGGTCGTTATCCCGCGACAGGATCGCCAAGATTCGCACACGAATTGAATCTGCCGAGTCTGCGGGTCTGGCAACTCAAGCGCTACCCCTATGCGGTTTTTTACGTCGAACGGACTGACCACATTGATGTCTGGCGTGTACTTCACGGACGACGTGATGTACCTGCTTGGCTTCAGGATTCGTCCGACTGACGCTGCGAGGTCAACCGTGAGCTCAGATCAACCCCAAACCCATCCGCCAGCCCTTGCCGCAAACACGCCACCAACGCCGTCACCGCCCGGGGCACATGCGCTGCATAGGGACGGATGGCGTAAATGGTTTCAGCGAAAACGCCCACAGGTTTCCAGTTGGGCAACACCTGCACCAGCTTGCCTTGGCGCAAAGCGGCTTGGGCGCTGAAATCGGGCAACAGGGCAATGCCTGCCCCGGTTAAGGCCGCTTCGCGCAGGGCTTCGCTGTTGTTGGCGGCAAAGTTGCCCGACACGGGCACCGTGACCCGTTCGCCCGCTTCTGCAAGCTCTCGTGGCTCGAAGGTCCACGCCGGTGTGTCTTGCGAGCGGGGGTAATGCAAGCAGTTGTGGGCTTGCAGCTCACCCGGAACTTGCGGCTCGCCATGTTTGCGCAAATACGCGCGGGTGGCCACCAGCACCGACTCGGTGGGGCAAAGCGCCCACGCCACATGGGTGTCGGGCGGGCGGGCGGTGTGGCGGATCGCCAGATCGAAGCCCTCGGTGGCCAAGGCGCTGAGCCGGTCAGACATGTCCAATTCGAGCCGCACGTCAGGGTGCTCCTTGAGGAAATCGGCCAGCAGTGGCACGAGCTGCTGGCGCGCAAAGGCAACCGGCGCGGTCACGCGCAGCAAGCCACTGGGCTGTTCGGCCAAGTCACGCACCTGAGCAAAGCTTTGTTCGATCTGCTCAAACGAGGCACGGGTGTCGTCCACCAGCCTTTGGCCCGCCTCGGTCAGGCGCAGACTGCGCGTGGTGCGCTGCACCAGGGTGACTTTGGCGGCATGCTCCAGCTCGGCAATGCGCTGGCTCATGGCGGCCTTGCTCACGCCCAGACGGGCGGCGGCTGCCGTGTAGCTGCCCTGTTGGGCCAGCACGCTCAGCCAGTGCAGGTGCGTCCAGAGGGTGTTGATTTTTTGCTCTTCCATCCGCACATTGTTCATTATTTTGAACAATCAATTCAAATTGATGAGCTTGTGGAGGATGGCTGGACTGCCTACACTGGCCGCCTGCACAAAACATTCGCGCCCAGGTACGCGCTCTCACATTCCAAACGAAAGTCCCACATGAGCATTTCCAACATCGGCCATTACATCGGTGGTCAAGTCGCCCCAGGCGCATCGGGCCGCAGCCAGCCCGTGACCAACCCCGCCACCGGTGCCGTGACCGGCAACGTGGCCCTGGCCAACAGCGCCGAGGTGGCCAAGGCCGTGGCCGCTGCGCAAGCGGCCTTCCCGGCCTGGGCCGATACCCCGCCGCTGCGCCGCGCCCGCGTGATGTTCAAGTTCCTCGAACTGCTGAACACGCACAAGGACGAGCTGGCCCACATGATCACCGCCGAGCACGGCAAGGTGTTCACCGACGCGCAAGGCGAAGTGAGCCGCGGCATCGACATCGTGGAATTCGCCACCGGCATCCCTCAACTGCTCAAGGGCGACTACACCGAGCAGGTCTCCAACGGCATCGACAACTGGACCCTGCGCCAGCCTTTGGGCGTGGTGGCAGGCATCACGCCGTTCAACTTCCCGGTCATGGTGCCCATGTGGATGTTCCCGGTGGCCATTGCGGCGGGCAACACCTTCATCTTGAAGCCCAGCCCAACCGACCCCACTCCATCACTTTTCATCGCCGACTTGCTGAAAAAAGCCGGTTTGCCCGACGGCGTGTTCAACGTGGTGCAAGGCGACAAGGAGGCCGTGGATGCGCTGCTGGAGCACCCCGATGTCAAAGCCATCAGCTTCGTCGGCTCCACACCGATCGCCAACTACATCTACGAAACCGGCGCACACCACGGCAAGCGCGTGCAAGCTTTGGGCGGTGCCAAAAACCACTTGGTGGTCATGCCCGACGCCGACATCGACCAGACCGTGGACGCCCTGATTGGCGCGGGTTACGG
>CAYRBW010000061.1:0-11108 GCA_964422575.1 uncultured Limnohabitans sp. | reverse complement strand
GTTCCCAGCTTGGCATTGGCACCTGCGCTGTTCAAACGACCACCGATCACAAAAGTCGGGTCCAGCCCAGCTTCGGCCAACACGCTGGCCACCAGGCTGGTGGTGGTGGTTTTGCCATGTGTACCGGCAATGGCAATGCCTTGCTTCATCCGCATCAACTCTGCCAGCATCACGGCGCGGGGCACGATAGGGATGTGGCGCTCACGGGCTGCCAACACTTCTGGGTTATCGGCTTTTACAGCCGTTGAGGTGACCACCGCATCAGCGTCCTTGACGTTTTGCGCGCTGTGACCCACATGTGTCTCGATACCCAAAGCGGCCAAACGCCGCAAGGTGGCACTTTCTGACAGATCAGAGCCTGAAATGGCGTAACCCAAATTGAACAAGACCTCGGCAATGCCGCTCATGCCCGAGCCGCCAATGCCGATGAAATGGATTTTTCGAATGGCGTGTTTCATGCTACCAGTTCCTCACATGCCATCACGACCTCCCGTGTCGCATTTGTTTTTTTCTGTTCATATGCTTTCTGAGCACAATCCAGCAAACACTCACGGGTCAAGTCCGTCAAGCGCTCGGCCAGACCCTTGGCCGTCAACTTTGTTTGTGGCACCAACCAGCCTGCACCGTGTTGCACCAAAAATTGTGCGTTGGTGGTTTGGTGGTCATCCACCGCAAATGGAAAAGGCACAAACAAGGCTGCGGCACCCACCGCCGCCAACTCGGTCACCGTGCTGGCACCCGAGCGGCAAATCACCAGATCGGCCTGCGCGAAAGCGGTGGCCGTGTCGTCGATGAACGGTGTCAGTTCTGCTTGCACACCCGCAGCCGCATAGTTGGCACGCAAGGCCTCAATTTGCTTGGCCCCGCTTTGGTGGGTCACCACAGGACGGGTCGCTGCAGGCATCAAGGCCAAGGCCTTTGGCACGATGTCATTCAAGGCTTTGGCCCCCAAGCTGCCACCCACCACCAAAACACGCAAGGGGCCTGTTCGGCCCGCAAACCGTTGTGCAGGCGCTGCTTGTTCAGTGAACGCGCGGCGAAGCGGATTGCCCACCCACCGGCCCGTTTTGAACACGGCAGGAAAAGCGGTGAACACCCGATCGGCGACCTGTGCCAACAATTTGTTGGCCATGCCTGCCACCGAGTTTTGTTCGTGCAAGACCAGAGGCTTGCCGCAGAGGCTGGCCATCATGCCGCCCGGAAAGGTGATGTAGCCACCCAAGCCCAGCACCACATCGGGCTGAACACGACGCACCACTTGCAGGCTTTGCCAAAACGCCCTCAGCAAGCGCAGTGGCAACAACGCCAGAGTGTGAATGCCTTTACCGCGCACACCCGAAAATTCGACCGACTCAAATGCAAACCCGCGTGACGGCACCAAATCATGCTCCATGCTGCCAGGTGCGCCGAGCCAATGCACACGCCAACCCGCATCGCGCAAGGCTTCGGCTACAGCCAAACCCGGGAATATATGGCCACCGGTTCCCCCGGCCATGACGAGCGCGCATTTCATGCTCATGCTCGGCCTCCCCGCATCATTTGTTTGTTCTCGGCATCAATGCGCAAGACCACAGCAATCGCGATCAAGTTCATCATGATGGCTGAGCCTCCGTAGCTCATCAAAGGCAGCGTCAAGCCCTTCGTCGGCAAAGCCCCCAAATTCACCCCCATGTTGATGAACGATTGGAACCCGATCCAGATGCCCACACCTTGTGCGACCAGACCAGCGAAAACCTTGTCCAGCGCAATGGCCTGGCGGCCAATCACCATGATGCGACGGCTGAGCCACAAAAACATGAAAATCACCAGAGAAACTCCGATCAACCCGAACTCTTCGCCAATCACCGCCAACAAAAAGTCGGTGTGTGCCTCGGGCAACCAGTGCAATTTTTCAACGCTGCCGCCGAGACCCACGCCCCACACCTCGCCGCGCCCGATAGCGATCAAGGAGTGGGACAGCTGGTAACCCTTGCCCAAAGCATGCTCGGCACTGAACGGGTCCAGATAAGCAAAAATCCGATCACGACGCCATGGCGATGCGGCAATCATCACCACAAATGCGCCCACCAAAACCGCAAAGATCAAGAAGAACATGCGGGCATTGACTCCGCCCAAGAACAAGATACCCATCGCGATGATCGCGATCACCATGAAGGCACCCATGTCGGGCTCAGCCAACAAAAACACCCCCGCCAACACCACGGCAGCCCCCATCGGCAGCACCGCACGGAAGAAGCGTTCTTTCACTTCCATCTTGCGCACCATGTAATCGGCGGCATAAATGATGGTGGCAAATTTGGCCAACTCAGAGGGCTGGAAATTCATGACGCCAAAGGAGATCCAGCGGCGGGCACCATTGACGCCCTTGCCAATAAACGGCAATAACACCAAGGCCAAAAGCACCAGCGACAGCACAAACATGGGGCGAGCCACTTTTTCCCAAGTCGCTGTAGGAACCTGAAACGCCAGCAAGGCCATGACACAACCCACCGCCATCGAGATCACATGGCGAGTCAAGAAATGGGTTTGTGAATAACGTGAGAACCGAGGGTTGTCCGGCATGGCAATCGATGCCGAATAGACCATGACCATGCCCCACATGAGCAAGGCCACCACAACCCAGACCAAGGCTTGGTCGACGCTTTGCAAGCGTGTCGCCGAGCCGGTGGTCTGGCGAGCAAAGTCATACCCGCCCAAATTGACCGGCAAGCTCTGTCCTTGCGCGCTCTGTGCATTCAAGCCGCCACCAGCCAGCAGCCCCGTCAAACGGGCCATGCCGGCATGCAGGCGTTGCGTGAAAGTCAGGGCCTCGCTCATTGGCCACCCTCCATCGTCACACCCGCCGCGTCGGCCAACGCAGCCACCGCACTGCAAAAGACTTGTGCACGGTGGCCGTAGTTTTCAAACATGTCGAAGCTGGCGCAAGCGGGTGACATCAAAACCGCATCTCCCCCTCGGGCCATGCTGCCAGCTTGTGCGACCGCAGCATGCATGTCCACAGCGTCTTGCAAAGGCACACCGCTGTCTTGGAGTACCTCTCGGATCCGTGGCGCATCGCGCCCGATCAAGACCACACCCCGCACAAAACGAGAAATAGGCTCGCGCAAGGGAGAAAAGTCTTGCCCTTTGCCATCACCGCCCAAAATCACCACCACACGACGGTCAGCACCCAAGCCTTGCAAGGCGGCCACAGTCGCCCCCACATTCGTGCCCTTGCTGTCGTCAAAGTACTCCACTTCATTGATGATGGCCACCGGCTCCACGCGGTGTGGCTCGCCACGGTATTCACGCAAACCGTACAACATGGGGCCCAATGCACAACCTGCACTGCCAGCCAAAGCCAGTGCAGCCAAAGCATTGACGGCGTTATGGCGACCCCGGATGCGCAAAGCGTCTGCGGGCATCAAGCGTTGGATGTGCAGTTCTTCGGCTTCGTCTTTGCGACGACGGCGTGTTTCATCGGCCTGCAGGGCGCGCACCAACCATGTCATGCCATTCATAACTTCAATGCCGTAATCGCCAGGGCGTGTGGGCATGTCACCGCCAAAGGTCACGCACGCACGCTCCACCGGTTTTTGCAGTTTCACGCGCACCGGAGCAGGCCGCATGGCCATCACTTGGGCATCTTCGCGGTTGAGCACCATCAAAGCCTGCACCCCAAAGATCCGAGCCTTGACAGCAGCGTAGGCCTCCATTGAGCCGTGCCAGTCGAGGTGGTCCTGCGAAATGTTCAACACCGTGGCGGCTGTGGGTTCAAAGCCTTCGCTGCTGTCCAGCTGAAAACTCGACAACTCCAAAACCCAGACTTGTGGCAACGCGTGTGCCATGGGGTCCAGAGAAACCACAGGCTCAGGCGCAATCAACAAAGGCTCAGCCTCATCGTCATCCAAAGGCGCTCGTTCTTCTTCGGCGGCACTTTGCAGTCCTTCGTTGGATTCTTCAGCGGCGTCGGCAGTTTCTTGGGCCGACGCCACCACGTGTGGTGCTGCTAACGCCGATGTTTCTGCCGTCAAGGTACTTTTTTCAGGATTGGTGGCCAAGTCAGCTGCCTGCTCGGCTTCGCGCTTGGCCTCTTCTTGCTGCACCAACACCTGGGCCTGCAAAATGGCTTCGGTCAATGTGTCGAGCAGTGTGGGACCAATGTTGCCCGCCACTTTCACGGTCTTGCCCGCACGCGCCACCAACTGCCCCGTGAGTGATGTCACCGTGGTCTTGCCGTTGGTACCGGTGATCGCCAACAACTGGGGAGCGTAGCCAAAGCGGTTTTTCAGATTCTGCAAACCTGCAGCAAACAAGCTGAGTTCACCCCCTTGCCACAGACCCATGGCTCGAGCGGCCTCCACCACGGGAGCCACCACTTCAGGGGCTAAACCGGGGCTGCGGAACACTGCACGCACAGCGCTGCCTTCGACCAAATTGGCCGCAAAAGGCCCGGACACGAAGTGCACCGCAGGCCATTCGGCCTGCAAGGCGGCCAATTGAGGTGGCACTTCACGGGTATCGGCCACTGTCACGTTGGCTCCAGCAAGAGCGCACCACCGGGCCATTGCCAGGCCCGAAGCACCCAAACCGAGAATCAGAACGTGTTGACCTTGGAGCTGCATGGTTTACCTCAGCTTCAGGGTCGACAAACCGACCAGACACAGCAGCATGGTGATGATCCAGAACCGGACCACCACTTGTGTTTCTTTCCAACCGCTTTTCTCAAAATGGTGATGCAAAGGTGCCATCTTCAGGATGCGCCGGCCTTCGCCGTATTTTTTCTTGGTGTACTTGAAGTAAGCCACCTGCGCCATCACCGACAAAGCCTCGACCACAAAGATACCGCCCATGATGGCGAGTACGATTTCTTGTCGCACGATGACCGCTATGGTGCCCAGGGCGGCGCCCAGCGCCAATGCACCCACATCGCCCATGAACACTTGGGCGGGATGGGTGTTGAACCACAAAAACGCCAAACCGGCACCGGCCATGGCGGCGCAAAAAATCATCAACTCACCCGAACCCGGAATGTGCGGGAAAAACAGATATTTGGAATACACAGCGCTGCCCGTCACATAAGCGAACACGCCCAATGCCGAGCCGACCATGACCACCGGCATGATGGCCAGACCATCCAGACCATCGGTCAAATTGACCGCATTGCTGGCCCCCACAATGACCAGATAGGTCATGACCACAAAGCCCAACACACCCAAGGGATAGTTGATTTCTTTGAAGAACGGCACCTGCAAGCCGGCCTTGGGCGGCAGGCTGACATCGAAGCCCGACATGACCCATTTGGCAAACAAGTCAAGAACCCGCAAATTGGAAACTTCAGAAATACTGAAGACCAAGTACAAGGCCGCCAGCAAGCCAATGACCGACTGCCAAAAATACTTTTCCCGCGATCGCATGCCTTCAGGGTCTTTGTTGACCACTTTACGCCAATCGTCCACCCAGCCAATGGCACCAAACCCCAGCGTCACGATCAACACGATCCAGACAAATCGGTTGGACAGGTCAAACCAAAGCAAGGTGGAGATGGCAATCGACATCAAGATCAACACGCCCCCCATGGTGGGTGTGCCACTTTTGGACAGATGCGACTCCATGCCGTAGCCACGAATCGGTTGACCTATTTTGAGCGCAGTCAACCGACGGATCACAAATGGACCTGCGGCCAACCCGATCAGCAAAGCCGTCATCGCCGACATCACCGCACGGAAAGTGATGTACTGGAAAACGCGCAAAAACCCCAATTCGGGAAACGAAATTTGCAACCATTGCGCCAAACTAAGCAGCATGGGCCTCCCCTTTTTTATTATGTTGGGTGTTGTTCGTCGGGCCTTGCGTCATCAAGGTTTCAACCACACGCTCCATCTTCATGAAGCGCGAACCCTTGACCACCACGCTCTGGAAATTGGCCACGTTCTGGGTGACCGATGCCAGCAAACTGTCCATGCACTCAAAGTGACGCGCGGGGCCAAACGCATTCACGGCGTGTTCGCTCAATTCACCCAAGGCGTACATCGCGTCAATGCCGCGCTCAGCCGCATAAGCACCTACTTCTGCGTGGAACTCTGGCCCCTGATTGCCGACTTCACCCATGTCGCCCAACACCAACAAACGCGGTGCGGGTAACTCGGCCAGCACATCGATCGCTGCGCGCACCGAATCGGGATTGGCGTTGTAGGTGTCATCCACCAAAGTGATGTCACCCGTGTGCGCATGCAAAACCAGGGCACGTGAGCGCCCTTTGACCGGTGTGAACGCCTGCAAGCCATGCGCCACAGCAGCCAAAGACACTCCGGCCGCCAGTGCGCAGGTGCTGGCTGCTAAAGCATTTTTAACGTTGTGACGTCCAGCAATGTGCAAGCGCACAGAGGTGGTGCCTTCGTTGGCCCTCAGGGTGAACTGCCAAGCACCTGATTGCCAGAGCACCACAGCAGCGCGGACATCCGCCGGCTCATCGGCAGACAAGGCAAATGTGCGTTGCGTACGTTGGCCAGACAAGGTTTGCCAGATGCTGGTGAACGCTTCGTCTGCCGGGAAAATGGCCACACCGCTGGCAGGCAAGGCCTGCAACACAGCGCCGTTTTCGTACGCAACGGCTTCCACTGTGCCCATGTATTCCTGGTGTTCGCGTTGCGCGTTGTTGACCAGCGCCACCGTGGGCTGCACCAAACGGGCAAGGTATGCGATTTCACCGGGGTGGTTCATTCCCAACTCAACCACGGCGATGCGGTGATGAGCGCGCAGGTTGAACAAGGTCAGGGGCACGCCGATGTCGTTGTTCAAATTGCCTTGTGTCGACAAGGCGTCTGCCCCTGCATGGGCACAAAAAATGGACGCAATCATCTGCGTCACGGTGGTTTTGCCATTGCTGCCCGTCACCGCGATCAGCGACAACTCAAACTGCGAACGCCAACCGGCAGCCAACTCACCCAACGCAATGCGGGCATCGGGCACCACCAACGCAGGCAAACCGTGTGCGACCGCCTGGGGCTCACCCGAGGCTTCGCACACCACGGCCACAGCGCCTTGTACCTTGGCCTGGGCAATGAACTGGTTGCCATCAAAACGCTCCCCGCGCAAGGCCACAAACAAGTCACCGGACTGCAAGCTGCGGCTGTCGGTGTGGACGCGGTCAACCACCACGCCCTGCACATTCACGCCACGCGCGTGGCTCAGCCAAGTCAGGGCCAGCTCCAATGGCAAGTTCATGGGGGACTGCACGGCGTTCATGCGGCGGCCCCTTGATGTTGAACAGCGCGACCCTGCAAGGCCGCCTGCACATGCAACACATCCGAAAAAGGATGACGCACACCCATGATGTCTTGTTCTGTCTCGTGGCCCTTACCAGCCACCAACACCACGTCTTGCGCAGCGGCTTGAGCCACCGCCTCGGCAATGGCCAAGGCACGGTCTGTTTGAATGCGTACCTGGGCGGGGTGAACCAAACCGGCGACCATCGCAGCCAAGATAGTTTGGGGAGATTCGCTGCGAGGGTTATCACTGGTCAGCAGCACCTGGTCGGCAGCAGCCTCGGCAGCAGCAGCCATCAGAGGGCGCTTACCCACATCACGGTCACCACCGCAACCCAACACGCACCACAGACGACCACCACGTGCAACGGTTTGTGCGCGCAAAGCGGTCAATGCGTGCGACACGGCATCAGGCGTGTGTGCGTAATCGACCACCACCAAAGGCAAACGCTCATCTCCTGCACTGGCATGCACGCGCTGCATGCGACCAGGTACGGCCGTCAAATGCGCACACGCCTGGACAGCATCGGCCAAGCTCACACCCAATGCACGCAAGCTGCCGATCACACCCAGCAGATTGTCGATGTTGTAGTCGCCCATCAGGCCGGTGTGCAAGGTCTGCACCTGAGCGCCTTCGATCACCTCGAACGCCAGACCTTCCGCGCTGAACAAGGAACGGGCCTGCAAGCGGGCCGGCCCCTGACGCGAACAAGTCCAAATGTCCAATGCGCCTGCGCTCAAATGCTGGGCCAGCCATTCGCCTTTCGCATCATCGGTATTGATGACCGCAGACTGCAAACCTTGCCAAGAGAACAAGGCCTCTTTGGCCGCCCAATAGCTGGCCATGTCACCGTGGTAATCGAGGTGATCTTGTGTGAAATTGGTGAACACCGCAAGGCGGATGTGCGAGCCATCCAGGCGGTGCTCGGCCAATCCAATCGATGAAGCCTCGATGGCGCAATGGGTGACACCATCATCGGCAAACACACGGAACTGACGTTGCAGCAAGACCGGATCCGGTGTAGTCATGCCTGTAGACACCAGATCAGGCACGCGTCCGACCCCCAACGTACCGACCAAACCGCACGACCGCTGCAAGGCCGGAGAGGACAAAGCCTGCGCGAGCCACCATGCGGTCGATGTTTTGCCATTGGTGCCGGTCACCGCCAACACACTCAACGACCGGGTCGGGTGCTCGTAATACGCGTCGGCGATCAAGCCGGTTTGCGCTTTGAGTTCAGGCATGACGGCCAACAGGGGCTGCACCTCGATCGGCAGAGCACCACCCCAAACTTCATGGCCATGCGCTTCCATCAGGCAAGCCGTGGCCCCTTTTTGCAATGCTTGGGCCAGATACTGCCGTCCATCGGTGGCGGCGCCTGGCCAGGCTATGAACGCATCGCCTCGCTGGACCATGCGGCTGTCAGTGCGCAACTCACCCTGCACGTTCGCACGTAACCAGCTTGCAGCTTCATGGGCGCTTTGCAAGATTTGCATCAGAACGACTCCTCGACCGTCTGGGCCACGATTTGTGGCTTGACCGCCATATCGGGTTGCACACCCATCAAACGCAAGGTTTGCTGAACCGTCTGACTGAACACGGGTGCCGCGACATCACCGCCGTAGTAACGGCCATTGCTGGGCTCGTCAATCATCACGGCCACCACGATGCGTGGCGCCTCGATGGGCGCCATGCCAACAAAGAAACCCCGGTACTTCTTGCCCGCGTAACCTTTGCCTTCTTGCTTGTGGGCAGTGCCAGTTTTGCCACCCACCGAATAGCCCATGGTCTGGGCCTTTTGTGCGGTGCCGCCCGGACCTGCAGCCATTTGCAACATTGTTCGCATGGCCTTGGCATTTTCTGCACTGATGACACGCACGCCTGCCACTTGGTTTTCAGCCTTCATCAAGGTGGCAGGAACCACCTCGCCATCCCGCGCAAACACGGTGTAAGCACGGGCCACTTGAAACAAGCTGCCCGAAATGCCATAACCGTAACTCATGGTGGCCTGCTCAATGGGCCGCCAGGTTTTATAGGGGCGCAAACGACCACTGACTACACCAGGAAATGGCAATGAGGGCTTTTGTCCAAACCCAAGCTGCGCAAACATTTCCCACATCTCTCGCGGTTGCATTTGCATGGCCAGTTTGACAGTGCCCACATTGCTCGACTTCTGAATCACTTCGTTCACCGTGAGCACACCATGTGGGTGCGCATCGGTGATGATTGAGCCCGTGATGGTGATGCGTCCCGGCGCCGTTTGAATCGGTGTTTCAGGTTTAACCAAGCCTTTTTCCAGCGCCAGCGCCACCGCAAACGGCTTCATGGTGGAGCCAGGCTCGAACGTGTCGGTCAACGCGCGATTGCGCAACTGCTCACCACTGAGGTTGACGCGCTTGTCAGGCGAATAACTGGGGTAGTTGGCCAAGGCCAAAATTTCGCCAGATTGGGCATCGAGCACCACCACACTGCCCGCTTTGGCTTTGTTCTCCAGCACCGCTTCACGCAACTTCTGGTAGGCGAAAAACTGTACTTTGCTGTCGATGCTCAGTTGCAAATCTTCACCGTCGACAGGTGGTACGGTCTCTCCCACGTCTTCGACCACCCGCCCCAAACGGTCCTTGATGACGCGACGCGAGCCGGACTTGCCAGACAACTGCTTTTGGAACACCAGCTCCACACCCTCTTGACCCTGGTCTTCCACATTGGTAAAGCCCACAATGTGCGCCGCCGCTTCACCTTCGGGATACAAGCGCTTGTATTCCTTGATGTCGTAGACGCCCTTGATGCCCAGCGCCAAGATTTGCTTGACGACCGGCTCGTCGAGCTGCCTACGCAGCCAAACAAAAGTCTTTTCATCCTCCTTGAGTTTTTTATCCAACTCGGCAGGTGTCATCTCCAGCAGACGGGCCAACTCGCGCAGCTTGGCCGGATCACGCTCAATGTCTTCCGGGTTGGCCCAGATGCTCGGCGCAGGCACACTGGAGGCCAGCAACATCCCATTGCGGTCAAGCACGCGACCGCGATTGGCAGGCAAGATCAGTGTTCGCACAAAACGCACTTCACCTTGTCGGATAAAAAAATCATTCGCGATCACCTGAACATAGGCGGCACGCGCCATCAAACCCGTGAACCCCAAGGCAATCGCAGCCACAATGAACTTGCTGCGCCATACCGGTGTTTTACTGGCCAACAAGGGGCTGGATGACAATTGAACGCTGCGGCTCATGGCTGCCCTCCCTGTACCGCAGGTGCTGCATCCTTGATCGACACATACTGGGTGATGGCCGGTGAGGCTGCACGCATTTGCAACTGCTGACGCGCGATTTGCTCCACACGCAAAGGCGTCGCCTGTGCCCGACGCTCAACTTGAAGACGATCCTCATCCACCTCCAGTCGCTTGGCTTCCTTGCGAGCAGACTCCAGCGCCATGAACAGGCGGCGCGTCTCGTATTGGCTGTGCACCAAAACCAGCGCACTGGCAATGACCGCCAACAACAAAAAAATGCTCAGGCGGGTCATGCGGGCACCTCGGTGCGCTCGGCCATGCGCATGATCGCGCTGCGCGAACGGGGGTTGCCACGCACTTCCGCCTCACTTGGGCGAATGCGCCCTTGTGCTTTCAAGCGCATCTTCACCGGCTCAGCGAAGGGCACCCGTCGATCCACCACTTCTTTGGAATGCTTGGCGATGAATTGTTTGACGATGCGGTCTTCCAGCGAATGGAAACTGATGACCACCAAACGTCCGCCCGGGGCCAGCACATGGAGGCTGGCCTCTAGCGCTTGTTCGAGCTGCGCAAGCTCTGCGTTGATGAAAATCCGAAAAGCCTGAAATGTCCGCGTTGCAGGGTTCTGGCC
>CAYRBW010000060.1:0-11157 GCA_964422575.1 uncultured Limnohabitans sp. | reverse complement strand
CTGTACACCTCTTGGATTTGGCGCTGCGCGTTGCTGGCGTCTTTGTGCTCGACGATGGCTTGCACCCTATCGCCATGACCACCACGCACGATGCGGCCATAACCCGTCGGGTCGGCAAAGTCGATGGTGAGCAGCGCCAGCTGCTTGCCACCGCATTGGGCGATCAGCGCTTGCAAAGTGCTTGCCTCGGTCAGCGGCACGTCACCCGACAAAATCACCACCACGCCATCGTTGGCCAGCGCGGGCACGGCCTGCTGCACGGCGTGGCCTGTGCCCAGCTGCGGCTCTTGGCGCACGCATTGCACCGCCAGCGCTTGGCCGGGTGCCAGCAGCAGAGGCTCGACCTGATCAGCCCCGTGGCCGGTGATGACCACCGCCGAGCGGGCGTTCAGCTGCGCCGCTGTGTTAAGCACATGCTGCACCAAGGGCACACCTGCGAGGCGCTGCAGCACTTTGGGCAAGCGGCTTTTCATGCGGGTGCCTTTGCCGGCGGCCATCACAACGACATCAACAGGAAATGGGGTGTTCAAACTCATGGGTCTCTTTCTACACTTGGCCACGGGTTGAGGCACAAGGAACAGGCCTCAATTATCGCCAGACTCCGGCCCCTCGCCCGCACACGATGGGCTGCTTGTTTCATTGGATTTCACAAAGGGTACACAATGGCCCACTGTTTTGGATGACCTCGGACAACACCTGATGCGCACATGGTTACCACTTCTCACACTGCTGCTCCTACAAGGCTGCAGCGCCATCAAGCTGGGTTACCAGCAGCTGCCTACCTTGTCGTATTGGTGGCTCGACAGCTCGGTGTCGTTCAACGGCACGCAGTCGACGGGTGCCAAACAGGCCCTTGACACCCTGCACCAATGGCATCGCCGCGAAGAGCTGCCCGCGTATGCCGATCTGCTGCAACGGGCTCAAGTTTTGTCTGCGGGCCCTGTGCAGACCGAACAAGTCTGCCGCGTATGGACCGATGTGCAAACCCGGCTCGACACACTGATGCGCGAGGTCGTGGTGCACGCCGCGCCCGTGGCCATGACCTTGGGCCCCAGGCAGCTGAGCCACATGGCTCGGCATTGGGACAGCAAAAACGAGGAATGGGAAAAAGACTGGCTACTGGGCAGCGCCAGCGAACGACTGGAGCGTCGGTTGGACAAAGCACTGGAGCGCTACCGCTCTTTTTATGGCGAATTGACCCCCGCTCAGCTCAACTTGGTCAAGGCGCAATTGGCGCAGTCGCCTTGGACCGCAGAGTGGGGTCGGCAAGACCGCCAACGCCGTCAGCAAGATGTTCTGTCTACCCTGCAGCGCATCAACCAAAGCAACTTGACGCCGGCCGAAGCGGCACAACAGCTGTGGGGCTTATGGCAGCGCTGGTGGCACCCCCCTGATGCGGGGCAGCGCGCAGTGATGCAAGGCTTGGCCCAACGCGCTTGCGAAAACCTGGCCCAACTGCACAACACCGCCACCGCCGAGCAGCGCCAGCAAATGACACGCCGACTGCGGGCTTACGAACGCGACATCCGCGACCTGATCACCCCCTGACGCCGCACGCGCCCTTCTTCCTTCGTCCCTTCTCCAAAAACAAAAACCCGCCAGATCAGGGCGGGTTTTTGTGCTCTTCGGCAGCAGATGCGCGTCAGCTTTGCAGCGCTTTCCACATGGCCATGTCGCGCTCGGCGGTCCAGATGCGGGGGTTCTTGATGCCGCTGGCCTCGTCGTAAGCACGGGTCACGTCAAACGGCAGACAGTGCTCATAAATGAACACATGGCCAAAAACAGGGTCCATGCTTTGGCGCGTGTGGGCCATGGCGGCTTTGAGGTTCATCTTCGCGGCCACAGCTTCTTTGCCTGCTTTGTAGAGGGTCTCGACCCAGCGCTGGGTGTAATCCAGTGCCTTGTTGACGTTGGCGTTGCCTTTCATGGCTTCGCCACGGCCAGGCACGATGAACTCGGCCTTCAGGGCGCGCAGGGCTTCGAGCGTGGCGGGCCACTCTTCGAGTTGCGCATCGCCCGTGTACACACCGGCTTCGTACTCGACCAAGTCGCCCGAGAACAGCACTTTTTCTTCTTCCACCCAGGCAATGGTGTCGCCGCGGGTGTGGCCAGGACCTGGATGCCAAATTTGCACCACAACACCACCAAGATTGATGCTGAGCTTGCCGGGCACTTCGCTCTTTGTCGGGTCACCGCCACCCACCACCATGGTCGGCCAGGTCAGGCCAGGCACACTGTCTGCACCACGGAACAGGCGCGGAAAGCGCTCCATCTCACTCTTCATGTCTTGCGCGCCGCGCTCTTGGATCAGGCCCAAAGTGCCTTCGCTGGCAATGATCTCGGTCGCGCCTTCGGCGGCATAGGCATAAGCGCCCAGCACACGCACCGCATGGTAGTGGGTCAGCAGCACATATTTGATCGGCAGGTCACTGACTGTGCGGATCTTCTGGATCAGGTCTTGTGCCATGGCCGGGGTGGCGGTGGCGTCGCTCACCATGATGAAACGGTCACCAATGATCACGCCCGAATTGGGGTCACCCTCTGCGGTGTAAGCCCAGCAGTGGGGGCTGAGTTGCTCGAAAGTGATCTTCTTTTCGGACAGGTCGGCTTGGCTGGCGAAGGCTTTGGACATGGCGGTTCCTTGAGGGGCAAAAAAAGTGAAAGGGAAATGGGTTGAAAAATTCTAACGAAAGGCTTGGGCTAGGGGCTGACTGAGGGCGCACAAGGCCAGCTCAGTCCGCCAACAAAGCCAGGTACTCGGGCCGCTTGCTGGCCATGACCTTGAAGCCGGCCAGCATGTGCGCAGTTGCGCAGTGCTCAGGCCGTAGAGCTGGGCCACCGCGTGGTCGTTGTCAGCGCGCAGCTGGTCGCGGGCTTTGGCCGTGGTGGGCAGGTCCGCTCGTTGCAGATCAAACAAGGGAGCCAACTCGGCAAAGTCATCCCACGCTTGGCGACCACCCGCTGGGCTGGGCGTGCTCAGGGTGAGCAAGAGCGCGTTTTGGGCCAGTTGGGCGTAGGTCGGGTTGCAGCGTATCTCCTCGTCGGTAGGCTGGGGCATGGGCAGGCGGTAAAGGTAGGTTTGGCTCACATTGATTTGAACCATTTGCCGCGCCATCCAGTCCATCGGCAGGCTGTTGAACCACGCCAGCGCAAACAAGAGCCGCAAGGGCGACACGGCTTGAACGCCGACGTTGTCGGCTGCATCCAGCCTGTAGTTTTTAGGCGTGTTGAGAAACATCGAGTGACCCGAACCACAGTTTTTGGGCAGCAGGGCAAAAATTAAGGTGCGCTCGTTGGTGTCACTCGCAACGACTCGAAATCCCAGCCGCACAAACTCCCGGTCATAACGCACGGCTTCGGCGCGTTGCGCCACTTCAGATTTCGGCACCCCCAGGTCTTGTGCCATGCGGTGCAGTTCTTTGCTGTGCAGGCGTTCATCAAAGTCAGCGGGGTCGAGCCAGTATTGGGGTGTGTCGTGCACATGGCTGTATTGCCAGATCATCTTGCCCTCGTAGAGCGGCAGCAGGCCGGGGGCGGCTTGTTCTTGAAACAGGTCTTTGTCGCCTGTCATGTGCAGTTCGCGGCGAAAGTCCAGCCACGCGGCACTGAGCGGTGCAAACGCGCTGTAGCACTGCTGCAAGATCGGCAAATCGTCGCCATTGCGCAGCTCCATCAAGGCCCAATGATCAGGCGCAAGGGTCTGCACTGTTGCCAGAGGGTAGGCGATGCGGCGTGCCGGATCGGCCAGTTCGGCTGGGTCCAGCAGATAAAAAGCGGTGTCGATCACCGCATCTTGCTCGGGCGGCGAGTTGACGATTTGCATCAGGGCAAATTTGTAGCTGCGGTGCACGTCAGGAAAAATGCCGTTGCGGTTTTCAAAACTGTAGAAAAACGGCATCTGGCAGTGCTGCAAAATGTGCTGGCGCAAGAGCGTGGAGCCTTCTTCAAACATCAAGGCGCTGGGCAAGACATAGCTCAGGTTGCCACCCGGGGCCAAGAGGCCCAGGTTGCGTTCCACAAACAGGCGAAACAGGTTGCCGTCGCCCGCCCCTTTGTTCAGCGGTGAAGCCGCTGTGTAGTAGTCATCGGCCACCTCCATCTCGCGCTGCGCTGTGGCATAGGCGCTGGCAATTTGGGCGCTGCCCAGCAGGCGTTGTTGCACCGCCGCTTTGTCGGTGTTTTTCAGGCTGCGGTAGTTGCTGTGGTACTGCGGAAAAAAGTCCGTGTCGGAGAACTTGGTTTTGTCCCAGGGCGGGTTGCCCACCACCACGTCAAAGCCGCGTTGCTCAACAGCGGGGCCATCAGCCGTTTGCCGCGCCGCAAAGGCTTCTGGAAAAGCCACCTCGAAGTGGAAAAAGTGGTAACGCGCGGCGTAGGCCTCGACTTGCTTGAGGGCGGTGCTTTTTTTGCCGCTGTCGTCAAACAGTTGGCTCAAGATGTCGGGTGTTTTTTTCAAGGCCTCCCAGTCAGCCGCCTTGCCCTCGGCCAGCATGGCACGACCGGTGCAAACAAAGCTCAGGGCGCGTGAAAGCAGTTGGAGTTGGGGGGCGATGTCGTTTTTCCAAAGGGCTTTGGACTGCTCGACCTCAGCCGCTGTGGTGTCGCGCATGGCGTCCAGCGTTTGCATGACGCTGCGCAAGGCGTCAAAGCGGGCACCCAGGTTCTCCACAAACAGGTCGTCTTGCCGTGCTTCGGTGGCATTGAAGGCGATGAAGTCTTTCACGCTGGCGCCCATGAGCGAATTGCCGTGCTGCACATGGTGCTCAATGAAAGACAGCGGCGTGCCAAAGATGAAGCTGTCCATCCACAGCGACAGACGGGCCAGCTCGACCGCAAAGGGGTTCAGGTCCACCCCAAAAATGCAGCGCTTGAGCAGGGCACGCTTTAAGATTTGTGCGTCTTCGGGCTCGTGGTTCAGGTTAAGGAAGTTCAGTTGCTCGGCGATTTTGCTGCGCTCTTGGGCCACCAGGGCTTGCAGCTGCGGGTCTTGGTCCAGGCGGGCCAGCGCCAAGTCGGTGAGGTGGTTGAGCGCTTCGACCAAGAAGTGGCCGCTGCCGCAGGCGTTGTCAAGGATTTTCAAGTCCATCAAGGCCCGCCCACTGGCCGCTGGGTCGGCCTGGCCCTGGGTCTGGCTGCGGGCCAACTGGCTTGCCATCGCACGGTCAATGGCGGCTTTGACCAAGGGTTGCGACAGCGCGGGTTCGGTGTAGTAGCTGGCGGTGGTTTTGCGCGAGTTGCTGGCGCTTTTTAAAAACACTTCACCTTTTTTGACATGGATTTCGCGCCAGGCTTTGAAACCCTTTTCTTGCCGAATCAACACCAGGTCGTAGCTGTCAAAGTAGGCTTCAACGGATTTGCCTTTGGTGGTGGCGCTTTCGTATTCCAGGTAGGTCGCGCCTTCGATGGCGCGTTCAAAACGAAATTCCAACAAGCCTTCATAGATGCGCCCCAGGTGGGTCACGCTCATGTTTTTGAAGTCGCGCCGGGTGTCAAACAGCGTGTTGCCCCGGTGGGTTTTGTACAGCAGCTTTTCCAGCAACTGACGCAAGGTCGCGTTGTCAAACAGTTTGGGCGTCAGCAAGAGCGGAGCGCGGGCCGGGTCAAACAGGCCGCCGTTGAACAGGGGGATGTCGATGTCCTGCGCCCCTTCGTCCAACATTTCAAACAGTTGTTTCAGCGCATAAATGCCGTCGTGCAAGGTGTCTCGTTCGCGGCCTTGGCTGCGCAGGGTCTGAAAAATTTGGCCCAAACTGTAGCGCTGGTAAAACGGGTGTGATTGGAGCAAGGCGGCGTTTTTGTCCTCGAAATACACCACAAACAGCAGGCGAAACAGCAAGACCACGCTGTGCTCATACACCTCGGGCAGGCTGGCTTTGGGTTGGGCCTTGACGATGGCGCGGCCCATGATTTCAAACAAAGAGTCTTCACCCGCGTAGCCATAAATCACCGCTTTGAGGTTTTCTTCCACTGCCAGTGTGAAGTCAGCCGATGCGGCAATGGCCTGCTCCATGGGGCTGGTTTGCGCATCCGGTGTGGGCGGTGTGTAGGTGTCTTTGCCAAAGAAAAACGCCAACAAAGCCAGTGCCTTGTCTTGCTCAGCACCGGGTGCCAGGGCCGCAATGGCTTCCAGGTCAAATTCGACATAGGTTTTTCTGGCCGTGATTTTGTCGGTGTCGTACACACGCCATTGGCGTCCGTTGGTCAAAAAGCCAAAGCGCACCCGCAAGGTGCTCAGGTAACCCTGCAATTGGTGGTGGGGGTTTTCTTTGGCATCGGCTTTGCCGGTGTCGAGCTTTTTGCTCCAGGCTTTGGATTCGCAAATGGCGGTGATGAGGCCGTGGTCTTTGCTGGCAATCAGCTCCGCCGCGCTGGCACTGTCCAAGGTCAAACAGTAGTCGGGCTTGGCAAATTTGCCTTGCACGGTGATGCCCACTTGGTAGCAGGTGTGCCAGCCCAGGTGCGCCAACAAAGGGGCGATCAGTTTTTCTTCGAGCTGGGCTTCGTTGTACAGCCCCAAAACAGCGCTGTCAAAGTGGGTTTGCAGCCACAGGCCCAAACCGTGGGCAGCGGGCTTGGCGACGAGTTGCTCGGCTTTTTGCGCAATAAAACCATCGTCCAACAAGGTGTTGACGAGCCAGCTTTGTGGAAACAAGTGTTGTGTCATGTCTTAAAAAGAAAGGAGTCGCTTCGTGTCAATCGCTTGGCTGGTGGTCAGCCCAAGCCTTTTTCCAACATGCCAATGACTTCGTCAGCAAAGGCCGCGTAGCTGATCGGGCCACCTGGGCGCAGCCAGGTGAAGGTCCAGTTGATCATGCCCAGCAGCATCATGGTCAAGGCGGTCTGATTGGTCGGGGTCAGGCGTTCAGGGTAGGCGCGTTTCATGAAACGCGTCATGGCCGCCACGATGTCGCGCTGGCGGTTGAGGATCAAATCCCTGGGCGAGACCAAGGCCGCGCCCAGCGCCGGATCGGGTGCATCGCTCAAAAACTGTGTGTCGTTCAGCAAGGCTGCGTGACAGGTAGCCGAGGTCTCGTACTCCTGCAAAAACGCCCGCACCAATTCATGCAGCGTGGCCCGCTCGTCCAGGTTCTTGCGCTGCGCAATGGCCTCCGTCTGCGCAATCAGCGCCAACAGGCGCTGGGTGTGGCGGTCCAACAGGTCAAACAGGATCGCTTCTTTGCTTTCGTAGTAGTGGTACAGCCGCGCCTTGGAGGTGCCACACGCGGTGGCGATCTCATTCATGCTGGCCGCCGGGTAGCTGCGCTGGGCAAAACATTGCGCCGCAATGTCGAGGATCGCGTCGCGCTTGATGTCGTGGGTTGCTGATTTGGGTCGGGCCATGGCGTTCTCGGGTCTGGCTCAAACGGGCCAAACCACCCCGTTGTCGTTCAAGATCGCGTCCAGTGGTTCGTCATGGTCTTCGGGCTCCAGATCGTCCACAAAGCCTTGGGTGAAGCCCAGACCCACAGTGAAGGGCTTGGGCTGCAAGGTGGCCAGTGTGCGGTCGTAAAAGCCACCGCCATAGCCCAAGCGGTAGCCGCCAATGCCATAACCCACACAGGGCACAAACAGCAAGGTGGGCACGATGACTTCGGTGTCTTTGGGTTTGGGGATGCCGTAGGCGTCTTCTTCCATCGGGCAGCCGGGGTACCAGGTGTGAAAAGTCAGGGTCTTGTGCTGCTTATTGACCACCGGCAAACCGATGCGGCGGCGCTGCGGCTCGCCGTGCAGTTCGCCGTCTTCCTTCCAGCGGTGCAGCACGGGCAAGGGGTCAAACTCGCCCTTGATGGGCCAGTAGGCACCGATCACGGTATCAGGCCGATCAAACAACCAAATGCGCATGACGCGCTGCAAGGCTTCGGCCCGCGCTTGGCGGTCCGGCAGGTTCAGCCTTTCTTCAAGCAAGGCTTTTCTCAAGGCTTTTTTAGCGTCTGCTTTGTCCATAATCGACCCATGAAATTCACTCAGATTCTGACACTGGTTTGTGCATTGACCGCGACAAGCCTCTGGAGCACCTGCGCCCAGGCCCAAAACAAGGGCGACGACGTCATCCTGGAGATGCAACAGGCCTTTCGAAAGGGTGACAAAAACCGATTGTCTGCCTTGCTGCCCCAAACCCGTGGCCATGTGCTGGAGCCTTTGGCGGCTTATTGGGAGATGCGTGCCCGGCTTGACACCGCGCCAGAATCCGAGATTCGCGGCTTTTTGAATGCCTATGCAGGCAGTTATTACGAAGACCGCCTGCGCAACGACTGGTTGCTGCAATTGGGTAAACGCCGGACGTGGGCCACTTTCACCGCCGAGTACCCACGCTACCGCATGAGGGATGACCGCGAGGTGCGCTGCTACGCCCTGGCCACCGAAGCCATGAACAGCAAGGCGAATGTGGTCGACGAAGCCAAACGCTTGTGGTACAGCCTGCGTGAAGCCGATGACGGCTGCACCTATGTGGCCGAACACCTGCACTCGGGCAAACAGATCAATGGCTTAGACCTGTGGCGCAAGGCGCGGTTGGCCATGGAGGCCAACCGCCCCCGCCCAGCGCAAGCCGCTGTGGACATCGAAGCCCCACGTTTGTCCGAGCAAGTGGCGCTGATCCACGCCGATCCGCTGCGCTACCTGGACAAACGCATCATTGCCGTGACGCGCAACCGCAAGGAACTGGCGGTGCTGGCCTTGGTCCGTCTGGCCGCCAAAGACCCGGACGAAGCGGCCGATTTGCTGAGCCGCCGCTGGTCCATCCAACTGAGCGCCGAAGAGCGCAACTGGACCTGGGGCGTGATTGGCAAGCAAGCCGCGCAAAAGCTGCAAGACAATGCGAGTGGCTACTTTGCCAAAGTGCAAAAAGACAGCGATCTGAACGACGACCTGCTCCAGTGGAAAGTGCGTGCCGCTTTGCGGCAAGGCCAATGGCGTCAGGTGCTCAGCGCCACCCAAGCCATGAGCCCCGATTCGCAAAAAGATCCGGCATGGGTCTATTGGCGAGCCCGCGCCCTGATGGTCACGGCCCAAGACAACACCCACCAACAGGAGGCCCAAGGCCTGCTGCGCAGCATCGCCAGCGTGCGGGGCTTTTATGAGCAACTGGCCCTCGAAGAACTGGGCCAAGCCATTACCCTGCCTGAACGCCCTGTGGCCTTGACCCCACAAGAAAAAGCCGCAGCCCTCATCAACCCCGGCCTGCAGCGCGCCTTGTACGCCATCCAGATGGGGCTGCGCCCCGAGGGCAACCGCGAGTGGAACTACAGCACCAACTTGCACACACCGGGCGGCATGAACGACCGAGAGCTGTTGGCCGCCGCTGACCTGGCTTGCCAACGGCAGGTGTGGGACCGCTGCATCAACACCAGCGACCGCACGAAAGAAGCCATCGACTTTGACCAACGCTTTCCGATGCCGCTGCGCGACATCGTGGTGCGCCGATCAGGCAACGTCCAACTCGACCCCGCTTATGTCTATGGCCTCATCCGTCAGGAAAGCCGTTTTGTCATGGATGCCCGCTCGCATGTGGGGGCCTCAGGCCTGATGCAGGTCATGCCGGCCACCGCCAAATGGACGGCCAAAAAGATCGGCATGACCGGCTTCACACCCGACCAGATCACCGACCGCGAGGTGAACGTGGCCATTGGCACGGGTTATCTGAAATTGGTGCTGGACGATTTTGAAGGCTCAATGCCTTTGGCCACAGCGGCCTACAACGCCGGGCCGGGTCGATCGCGCACTTGGCGCAACGGCCCGGTGCTCGAAGCGGCCATCTGGGCTGAGAACATCCCGTTTCAAGAAACGCGTGATTACGTGAAGAAAGTGCTGTCCAACACCACCAACTACGCTGCCATCCTGACGCGCCAGCCGCAATCACTCAAAGCCCGTTTGGGCACGGTGGGACCGAGAACTTCGCCTGCAACCGAGGTGAACAAGGACTTGCCTTAAGGCCCTGTGCGCTCAACCTTGCGGCGCTGGTCCCAATAAAGCATCCAGATTAGCCTGAATCTTTTCCTTGATCTTGCCGCTGTAGGCCCCCAGCAAAAAGCCCAGTTTCAGCTGCAGATCAAAGCGGTCTTCGCTCACCGTGAGTTCGCCACTCACACCGCTGCGGGCAAAGCGCATGCGGTCTTCGGTCTCGCCGGGCTCGGATTCACAAGCCATGCCCCATTCCTGCTCAGCCTGTTCGCGCCAACGTTCGGCCACAGCGCGTGCCCCAGCCAAACCCAAGGTGTGTGCGCGTTCAATGTTCAGTTCAGGCATGGTGTGTGATGAGAGGGTTGAGGTGGGTATTCAGGCCTTGGCCGCTGCCGCGATGGCTGGCTTGAAAGCCGGGTCGGCAGCCACTTCCACCAAGCAATCGTAAAACACGGGCGCACGGCCCAGGTCGGTCAGGTGCTGGCTGGTCAGCTCGTTGACGTTGGTGCCATTCAGCCCCAACTTGCGCCACCAAATGCCCAAGCCGTTGACCACACCCGGCCGCGCACGCTGGTTCACCCGCGCTTTGCAGTGGTAAGTGCCCCGGTCATTGAAGACGCGCACCACCGCGCCGTTAGCGATGCCGCGCTGGGCCGCATCTTCGGGGTGCATTTCCAGCACCGGCTCGGCTTCGATGTCGCGCAGGCTTTGTACGTTGACGAAGGTGGAGTTAAGGAAGTTGCGCGCAGGCGGCGAGATCATGGCCAGCGGGTACCGGGCATCGCTGCCAAGCACTTCGTAATTGGGCAAATGGTCGGGCAAACCATCCAGGCCCTGGTCGGCCAAGCGCTGGCTGAAAAATTCACACCGACCCGAGGGCGAGGGAAAGCCGCCTTGGGCAAAGGGCGCATCGGGCACGGGCAATGAAGCAAAGCCGTCGGCCAGCAGTGCCTGAAAGTCGTTTTCATCGCCGATGGCGCTGCGGCACAGGCTCTCGTCGCTCTCTGCAAAACACGGGTCGTCAAAACCCATGCGCTGGGCCAGTGCCCTGAAGATGTCGGTGTTGGTGCGTGCACCACCGACAGGGGCAATGGCGGGGCGGTTCAGCAGCACATCGGTGTGGCCGTAGCTCATGTGGATGTCCCAATGCTCCAGCTGCGTGGTGGCGGGCAAAATGAAGTCGGCGTAGTCGGCGGTGTCGGTCTGAAAATGCTCCAGCACCACGGTGAACAGGTCTTCGCGGGCAAAGCCTTGCAC
>CAYRBW010000059.1:0-11233 GCA_964422575.1 uncultured Limnohabitans sp. | reverse complement strand
GAGTTCGGTAGGGAATGGGCCACCGCCCACGCGCGTGCAATAGGCTTTGGTAATGCCCAAGATGTAGTGCAGCATGCCGGGGCCAACGCCAGAACCAGCGGCGGCATTGCCCGCCACGCAGTTGCTGGAAGTGACAAACGGGTAGGTGCCGTGGTCCACGTCGAGCAAGGTGCCTTGCGCGCCTTCAAACAGCAAATTGGCACCCGCTTTGTGGGCATCGTTCAGCTCGCGCGACACGTCGGCCACCATGGGCAGCAGCTCTTTGGCGTAAGCCATGGCTTCGTTGTAGGTGGCGTCAAAGTCCACGGGCGCAGCCCCGAGAATGTTGACCAAAATTTCGTTGTGCAAGGCCAGGTTCTCACGCAGCTTGTTGGCAAAACGCTCGGGGTATTTGAGGTCTTGCACGCGCAGAGCACGGCGGGCCACTTTGTCTTCGTAAGCAGGGCCGATGCCGCGGCCGGTGGTGCCAATCTTGGCGGTACCGGCTTTTTCCTTGGCGGCTTCACGGCCCACATCCAGTGCCACGTGGTAGGGCAAGATCAGCGGGCAGGCCTCGCTCACGCGCAAGCGTGAGCGCACCTCGACACCGGCTTTTTCAAGGCCGGCGATTTCTTCGAGCAATTTGGGCACAGACAAGACCACACCGTTGCCGATGTAGCACTTGACGCCTGCACGCATGATGCCGCTGGGGATCAGGTGCAAGGCGGTTTTGACACCATTGATCACCAAAGTGTGACCTGCGTTGTGCCCCCCCTGGAAACGCACCACGCCTTGAGCACTTTCGGTCAACCAGTCGACCAGTTTGCCTTTGCCCTCATCACCCCATTGGGTGCCGACGACGACCACGTTACGGCCTTGCTTCATGTTCATGCTTGAAATATTCTTTCTCAAAGTGCTTGCACCAACCACTGCCCTGCCGCTTCAACCAGTTCACGGTCACAATGGAATTCATCAACTTCGCTTTCGTGTCCGGGCAAGACACACACCACGGTTTCACCACGGCCGCGCAAAGCGGCAATGGCTGTGCGCAAGCTGGTGGCGTTGCCCCAGGGGGCCCGGATTGCTGCACGCAGCGCCAAAGGTGTCACAGCCGACACCAATTCTTTCAAATCGAGACTGAAGCCTACAGCGGGTCGATCACGGTCGATGCGGTGACCAAACACAGCACCTACGCCGTCATAGCGGCCCCCACGTGCCAAGGCATCGGATGCCCCTCTGGCATAAATGGCAAAGCGCATGCCGTTGTAATAAGCGTAGCCACGCGAATCACCGAGGTCAAAACTGATGGCAGCGCCCAAAATTTGATCGGCCATCCAGCGCAACTGGCGCAGGGCTTGCGCGATGACCGGCGTTTGCGGTAGGCATTGGGCCGCCTTGTCCAAAACGCCCGCATCCCCATACAAATGGACCAAGGCACGCAACCCGTCTCGGTTAGCAGGTGCGAAATCAGCCGTCAACCGGGCAATGGCACTGCCATCTTTGGTGGCCAAAGCGGCGTGGATGTCGTGGCGCAAACTTTCAGAAATATCCTCAGCCAACAGCAGGCTGTTGACGATGCGGGCATCGGCCAAGTCGACCTGCAAATCACCCACACGGGCAGCACGCAGACTGTCCAGCGCCAATTGCAGAACCTCCAGATCGGCCTCGGGACCGGCATGACCGTAGATCTCAGCCCCCAGCTGCAAAGGCTCGCGGGTGGCGTGTGGTCGGGCCGGGCGGGTATGTACCACGGGGCCACAATAGCAAAGACGGGTCAAGCCAGCGCGACCAAGCAAGTGCGCATCGATACGTGCGACCTGAGGCGTGGTGTCTGCACGCAAACCCAAAGTGCGCCCCGAGAGCTGATCCACCAGTTTGAAGGTCTGCAAATCCAGCGCTTCGCCCGTACCAGTGAGCAGGGACTCTAAATGCTCCAGAAGCGGCGGCATGACCAACTCGTAGCCATAGCCACGGGCAGTGTCAAGCAGTTCGCGACGGAGTTCTTCGATGTGGCGTGCCTCGGAAGGCAGGACATCGGCAATGTGATCCGGGAGGACCCAAGCGGACATGTGAATGGAGGGGACTGTTAAAAACGAGATTTTACTGGCATGCAGGCCAGTTTCCAGGATTCGATTCAGGAAACAAGCCAGAACAACAACAATCCAGCCAAGACCATGAACATGCCGAAGAAGCGGATTTGCCCTTCTTCGAGTTTCAACAGTTGTTCAAACAGATTACGCCAGCGGGCTGGCGCAATCATCGGCATCAAGCCCTCCAAGATGAACATCAGGCCCACGGCGAGCAGGAGGGTTTCAAGCAATGCTTACTTCCGAGCAGGCGTGTTGCCCGAAGATCCGCGCATGCCTTTGAAGAACTCGGAACTGCCCGGATCAAGCACCATCACGTCGCTCTTGCTGTTGAAGCTGGACTTGTAAGCCTCCAGGCTGCGGTAAAACTGCGCAAACTGGGGGTCACGGCCAAATGACTCGGCATACAAACGCGCGGCTTGTGCATCGCCCTGCCCTTTGATCTTCTGGGCTTCACGGTAAGCATTGGCCACCGTCACTTCTCGCTGGCGGTCGGCATCGGCGCGGATTTTTTCACCTTCGGCACCGCCAGTTGAACGCAACTCATTGGCCACCCGCTTGCGCTCAGCTTCCATTCGGCGGTAAACCGATTCGGTGATGGTGTCCACATAGTCAGCGCGGGTGATGCGCACATCCACCACGTCCACACCCCAAGGCTTGGCTCCTCTGACCACATCCAACACGGCTTTCTTGACATCGTTCATCAGCTCTTCGCGTTTAAGCGAAAGTAATTCTTTGACGGTGCGCTTGTTGATCTCTTCCTGAAAAGCGTTGCGAACCACCCTGTTGAGCTGACTGGTACCAGCCTTCTCGTCCAAGCCCACGTTACGGATGTACGCTTGTGGATCGGTGATCCGCCAACGTACATACCAGTCGATCACCACACGTTGCTTTTCAGCCGTCAACATAGGTTCGTTGTCGGGGCTGTCCAAAGTCAACAAGCGCTTGTCAATGTAATTGACGTTTTGCAGCGGGGGCGGCAGCTTGAAGTGCAAGCCGGGCTCTGTGATGACTTCCTTGATTTGACCCAAGGCATAAACCACGCCAAATTGGCGCTGATCGACCACAAACACAGTCGAGCTGAGCAGCATGAAGGCCACCAGCAATGTCGAAATCCACAATCCAATGCGATTCATTTTCTTTGTCCTTATCGTGGATCGCGGTCACGCGAACGCTGCAGATCTCGCGAACGGGTGTCCACGGCACCATTGCTTGCCGCAGCAGGCTGTGCAGCGGCAGCAGGTGCGTCCACTAGAGGTGGTGTCACAGCGGTGACCTGCTGCATGATTTTGTCGAGCGGCAGGTAAAGCATGTTGGAGCCTTGCTTGCTGTCGATCAGCACCTTGGTCACGTTGCTGTAAATCTGCTGCATGGTGTCGGTGTACATCCGATCACGCATCACTTGCGGCGCCTTCTGGTATTCCGGCAAGATGGTTTTGAAGCGTTGGGCATCACCTTCGGCTTGCGCCACGATGCGCTCGCGGTAGGCATCGGCCTCTTCTTTCAGGCGCGATGCCGCGCCCACAGCACGGGGCACCACATCGTTGGCATAGGCCTGTGCTTCGTTTTTGGCGCGTTCGCGCTCTTGGCCTGCTTTCAACACATCGTCAAATGCCGCCTGGACCTGCTCGGGTGGGCGCACACCGCCTTGCTGCAAGTTGATGCCCACCACCTCAATGCCGACTTTGTAGCGGTCCAAGATGGTCTGCATTTTTTCGCGCACGCGTGGAGCGATTTGGTCGCGCTCTTCGGCCAAGGCAGAGTCCATTTTCATCTTGCCTACCACTTCGCGTACCGCTGTCTCAGCGGATTGCACGACCGCCTCAGTGGGGTTGCGGCTTTCAAACAGATAAGCGCGCGCATCGTTCAAACGGTATTGAACAGCAAACTTGATCTCGACAATGTTTTCGTCTTCCGTCAACATGGCCGACTCGCGCAGGCCTGTCGCCTTGATGATGTTGTCACGACCAATGTCCACCGAACGGATCTGAGTCACAAACACCAATTCGTGGCGTTGAATAGGGTAAGGCATGCGCCAGTTGAAACCTGCCCCCACCGTGGCGTGGTATTTCCCGAATTGTGTGATCACGGCTTGCTGGCCTTCTTGCACGATGAAGAAGCCCGTGCCCAGCCACACCAACAACGCAGCGGCCAAAACGACGCCCAAGCCAAGATTTTTAAAGAGAACTGGCATGCCCGGACCACCTGAGCCACCACCGGAACCTTGAGGTCCTTGTGGTCTTTGTGGTCCGCCCTTGCCGCCAAACAATTGCCCCAACTTGCGGTTGAAATCACGCCACAATTCGTCCAAATCAGGTGGACCACTTTGTTGCGGCTGCTGCCATGCGTCCGGTTTGGGGCCTGGCGGTGGCGGAGGCGACTGATCCCCAGAAGGCTTGTTGCCCGGTTCGGTCGTAGATTTGTCATCATCACGACCCCAGCGGGGGTCATTCAAATTGAACATGCCTCGGATCTTTGCTGGAAGCAAGGACCATCGCAGGACTGGCAGATGAAAATTCATGGTGAAGTGTCTTTGTCAGAATGACGAATCCGCATTGTGCCGAATTCGATGGGACTTCAATGCAGATCACCCGGATATTCCCGGGTCATGTCACGGGGATCTTCGGGTTCTTGAACCACTGGGGATAAGGCGGCCTTGACGATGTCGGACAAGGCCGAACGCAACAAATCGAGTCCCTTGCCGGATTGGGCACTCAAAAATACCCGAGGCACAGCGACACCGTCCAAATCGTACTGATCTTGCATTTGCAAGGGATAACGCTCTGAATCCAGTGCATCGAGCTTGTTGAACACGAGCAATTGCGGTACGGCATCAGCCCCGATCTCCGCCAGAACTTTTTGCACTTCGGCCATCTGTTCCGGAAAGTCCGGGTTGGCTGCGTCCACCACATGTAAAAGCAAGTCAGCCTCTGTCGCTTCTTGCAAGGTGGCCTGAAAAGCCTCCACCAGTCCGTGCGGTAAATCGCGGATGAAACCGACCGTATCCGACAAGGAAACCGAACGACCCGCCTCACCCAAATAGAGCTGCCGGGTGGTGGTATCCAAGGTGGCGAACAACTGGTCGGCAGCATAGGCGCGGGCTTTGACCAATGCATTGAACAAGGTCGATTTACCCGCGTTGGTGTAACCCACCAGCGAAATATTGAAGGTGTCGCGCCGCTCACGTTGGCGGCGCTGGGTGTTGCGCTGTTTTTTGACCTTGACCAAGCGCTCTTTGATGCGCTTGATCGAGTCGTTGATCATGCGGCGGTCCAGCTCGATCTGGGTCTCACCGGGTCCACCACGCATACCAATGCCGCCGCTTTGTCGCTCCAAGTGCGACCAGCGGCGTACCAAGCGAGTGCTGAGGTATTGCTGACGGGCCAACTCGACTTGCAACTTACCCTCATGGCTGCGCGCACGCTGACCAAAGATTTCCAAAATCAGCAAAGTGCGGTCATTCACAGGCAAGCCGATGTGACGCTCCAGATTGCGCTGCTGCGCCGGACTCAAGGCTTGGTCAAACAAGACCTCGACGGCCCCGTGCATCATTGCCAAGGCTTTGATTTCGTCGGCTTTTCCACTGCCGACAAAAAGCGCCGGATCAGGCGCTTTGCGCTTGCAGCTCAAGCAGGCGACAGGTTTGAGACCGCCCGATTCGGCCAGCAAACCCAGCTCTTGCAGCTCGGCGTCGAAGTGAGGGAGTCCAAAGTCAACGCCGACCAATAAGGTCGGCGCGGGTTGGCGAATAGATGTTTCAGACAAAGTCAGCAACCTGCGGCGATGGGCTCAACCGCTGGCCGAGCAAAAACCGCATCAAGCGGTAATTTCACCCGTTTCGGGTGTGCTGAAAGTCACTGAGCGACCGGGAACAATGGTCGAAATGGCGTGTTTGTAGACCATTTGAGTGACTGTGTTGCGCAAGAGCACCACGTATTGATCAAACGATTCGATTTGACCTTGCAGCTTGATGCCATTGACGAGGTAAATCGAGACAGGCACATGCTCGCGGCGCAGTGCATTCAGAAAGGGGTCTTGCAAAAGTTGACCTTTGTTACTCACGATATTCTCCGTGTTCAGAAGTTTGAAAGCCATGACCTTACCACAGGGGCAACCGCTGAACTTTAGAGGAAACCGCCATTTCCTCAAATCTCAACTGGATTCCTTATCGGCGTAAGGGTTGGAGGACGTTTTCATCTCGATGCGCAAAGGCGTGCCAGACAAATTAAAGGCTTTGCGAAACCGCCCTTCCAAAAACCGCTTGTAGGTATCCGTCACGTGCTCCAGCGAGTTGCCGTGAATCACGATCACAGGCGGGTTCATACCACCTTGGTGTGCATAGCGCAGCTTGGGCCGGAACATGCCGCCGCGCTGCGGACTTTGAAACTGTACGGCCTCCAGCAACAGGCGCGTCAAAATCGGCGTGCTCATCTTGCACACGGCCGATTTGTGCGCTTGGATGATTGAGGCCCAGACGGGCCCCAAGCCCTGGCGTTTTTTGGCCGAGATGAAGTGCATGTTGGCAAAGCTCAAAAACGGCAAGCGGTTTTCAATCGAGCGTTGCACCAACTGGCGCTGGTATTCATCGACCGCATCCCACTTGTTGACCGCCAGCACCATGGCGCGGCCACTTTCCAACGCGTAGCCCGCAATGTGTGCATCTTGGTCGGTCACACCCTGCTCGGCATCAAGCAAAAGCAAGACCACGTTGGCCGACTCAATGGCTTGCAGGGTTTTGACGACTGAGAACTTCTCAATGGCTTCAAACACTTTGCCTTTGCGGCGCAAACCCGCGGTGTCGATCAACTCGAACTTTTGACCTTGACGCTCAAAAGGCACCGAAATCGCATCGCGCGTGGTGCCCGGCATGTCAAAAGCCACCAAACGCTCTTCACCCAACCAGGTATTGATCAGGGTGGACTTGCCCACGTTGGGGCGCCCCGCCACAGCCAATTTGATGATGGTCGGGTCTTCTTCGGTCTCTTCGGGCTCATCTGGCAGGTTGAGCGATTCGAGGGCTACTTCCACCAAGCCTCGTGTGCCCTGACCGTGCGCAGCTGAAATGGCCATCACCTCGCCTAAACCCAGTTCATAAAACTCGGTCAGCTGAATGCCTTCGAGCATTCCTTCGGCCTTATTGGCCACCAAGAGACACGGTTTTCCGATTTTGCGCAGGTATTTGGCGATGTCATGGTCTTGTGCAGACAAGCCACCCCGTGCATCGACCACAAAGATGACCACATCGGCTTCGGCCACCGCTTGCTGCGTTTGCTTGGCCATCTCTTTGTAGATGCCGCTGCTGGCGTCAGGTTCGAAACCACCCGTGTCGATCACAATGAATTCTTGACGACCTTGTTTGCCATTACCGTAGTGGCGGTCACGCGTCAGTCCCGCAAAGTCGGCCACGATGGCATCCCGGCTCTTGGTGAGTCGATTGAACAGCGTGGATTTGCCCACGTTGGGGCGGCCAACCAGGGCCAGTACAGGTTTCACTTAAAAATTTTCCGATCCATCATTCAGGGCGAAACCCGAAGACACCCCCGGTGCGCGTCACCAGCACCAAAGTTTGGCCAGCGGCCACGGGTGTGCCCACAAGGGCACTGCCGTCTGTGCTCAAGCGTTGCAAAGGTTGACCATCCTGCCGTGACAGAAAATGGACCAATCCCTTGTCATCGCCCAGAACCACTGAACGCCCAAAGACCAAAGGTGCGCTCAGACCGCGAAAGCGCAAGGTGTCTTGTGTCCAAGCGGTCTGACCGCCTTGACGCTGCCACGCCACGACCTTGCTGTCAGACTCGGTGCCGAAAACCAGATTCTCGTCACCATCCAAACCTTCGTGGCCTTGCGCTGGACGTGTCCACAAGGTGTTGCCCCGGTTGGCATCCACACACGCCACAACCGACTGGAAAGCGCGCACACACACCGCATTACCCAGGCGGCTGGCACCTGCGACCAAATCCACCAAGCGTTCAACTTCATTGGTGCCGCGGGAGGACCCCACCAAGGTCTCCCAACGCACTGCCCCTGTGGAGGGGTTGAGGGATGCCAGACGCCCACCCAAACCGGCCAACAAGGTGTCACCAAAAGGGATCAGCAAACCCGCTTGTTGCAAAACGAGTGGGTCGCCTGTGCGCTGTTGAGTCCAGAGTTTTTGACCGGAAGCGCCATCAAATGCTGTCACGGCGCGGTCAGCGGTCAACACGAAAACTCGGGCACCAGCGACCAACGGTGCGGTATAGGACAAAGCAGGCAAACGGTAGCGCCAAACCTCTTTGCCGGCTTCAATGGCCACCACTTCATTGCTCTGTGTGATCACGGCAAAACGCTGACCATCACCGCTGATTCCCGCCTGAAGGGGGGTATTGAGGCTCAGACGCCAAACATCCTGACCTGTGCTCGCATTGATCAAGGCCACCTGGCCTTGCGTGGAAGCAACAGCAACTTGCTCGCCATGCACCGAAGCAAACAAAGGTGTGGTGACAGCGCCGATGCTGTTGGTCCAAACTTGCTTGACAGCCACCTGCCCAGACACTGCGGGTAATGCGCCGGGTTGCGGTTTTTCAGGTGCACTGGAACAGGCAGCGATGGCGATTGCCAAAGTCCCCAGCAGTGAAAAACGGGCCCAAGTGTTCGAAAAAACGGTCATGACTTAGGGGTCTCCGAAACAACAGATGGGTCAGGCTCAACGCCCAAAGCATTGAGCTTGGCTTGTACCAAACGACGATAGTCGGGTGTTTCTGCCAGTTTTTGCCAAGCCTGCTGATAAGCCGCAATGGCTTCAGCAGGCTGACCTTTGGCCTGCAAAACGTCCCCGCGCAAATCGGCAGCCAAACCAAGCATGGCTGGTGTGAATTCCTGGGTCAGCTGTTTCAGCGCATCGTCGTAAGCCTTGGCATCCAGCAGCAACGCCGCCAAGCGCAAGCGGGCGATATCACGGTAGGCTTTATCTGACGCACCCTTGGCAACCCAGCTTAAAGCCTCACGGGCTGCATCGGACTTGCCTTGGGCTTGTAATGTTTTGGCGGCAAGCAAAGCCGACTGCTGCGCAAATTGAGTGGAGCCGAATTTGTCTTTCATGTCCGTCAGGCTGCGCTCCACACGCGCGACATCACCCGCCGCTGAGGCGCGCTCGACCTCGTCGTAGAGTGCCGCGGCCTTAGCAGCCTGTGTCCGCTCCCAGTATTGGTAGCCATTCCAGGCGGCATAGCTGCCCAAAATCGCGATCAGCAACCAAGAAATAGGGTTGCCATAGGTCTTCCAGAAATGCTTGATCTGGTCGAGTTGTTCTTGTTCTTCAAGGTCGAGTGGGGTGGCCATGGTATTTTTTCTGAAGTGAAGGCATCAAGTGTTGGATTGTAGGCTGCGGGCCCATTGGACGACCTGCGCCAATGGCTCGGTGCGTTGGGCACCTTCACCGTCACGCAAGGATTTCACGGCCACCAGGCCTTGGGCCAGTTCTTCGGCACCAAAAACCAATGCAAAACGGGCACCAGAGCCGTCGGCTTTCTTGAACTGGGATTTCATGCTGCCCATGCCATCGCCAGTGCCTGCATGCATCTGGGCCGACACCCCTTGCGCACGCAAGGCTTGTAGCACTTGCATGGCCACAGGCAAAGCGGCGGTTTCGGGAATGATGGCGTACACATCGGGTGACAAATCGGGCAAAACCTCGCCCTGCTCCTTGATCAGTTCGAGCACACGCTCCACGCCCAGCGCCCAGCCCACAGCGGGCGAAGGTTTACCACCGACCTGCTCTACAAGAGAGTCATAGCGACCACCGCCACAGATGGTGCCTTGCGAGCCCAAGCGCGTAGTGATGAACTCGAACACCGTGAGGTTGTAATAGTCCATGCCGCGCACCAGGCGTGGGTTGATGCTGTAGGTTACGCCGTTGGCATCCAAAATCGCTTTGACCGCGTTGAAGTGGGTCAAAGAGGCCTCACCCAAAAAATCGAGCAGACGAGGTGCAGACTCCACCACGCTTTGCATGGCCGGGTTCTTGGTGTCCAGAATGCGCAAGGGGTTGCTGTGCAACCGGCGCTTGGCTTCTTCGTCCAGCACATCGCTGTGCTGCTCCAGGTGCACGATCAATGCGGCGCGATGGGCTTGCCGCTCAGCGAGCTGGCCCAAGCTGTTGAGTTCCAGTCGCACATCTTTGAGGCCCAGAACCTTCCACAGGTCGTTGGCTAACAAAATCAACTCGGCATCGACCTCGGCACCACCAAAGCCCAGCACCTCGGCACCAATCTGGTGGAACTGGCGGTAGCGGCCACGTTGGGGGCGCTCGTGGCGGAACATTGGGCCCATGTAATAGAGGCGCTTGCCGCCTTCGTACAGCAGGTTGTGCTCGACGACCGAGCGCACCAGACCAGCAGTGCCTTCGGGGCGTAGGGTGAGTTGCTCACCGTTCAAACGGTCTTCAAAGGAGTACATCTCTTTTTCGACGATGTCAGTCACCTCGCCCAAGCCACGCACAAACAGCGCTGTGGGCTCGACGATGGGCAAACGCACATTGCGGTAGGCGTAGCGTGCCATGAGGCCGCGCACTTGCGCTTCCAGCCACTCCCACCGCGCCGAATCGGGCGGCAGGATGTCGTTCATGCCCTTAACACCCACCAACTTCTGGGCTTTAGTCACCTTGGGTGCTTGTTGTTTTTGTGGTTCGCTCATTTTTTTTCAGCAAATCCGGAACCAAAACGGTTCTCAATGTAGTTTTCAACCAGCACCTGAAACTCTTGCGCAATGCCCTCGCCGCGCAGCGTGAGGCGCTTTTCACCATCGATGAACACGGGCGCAGCCGGTGCTTCGCCTGTGCCGGGCAAGCTGATGCCGATGTCGGCATGCTTGCTTTCTCCGGGGCCATTCACAATGCAGCCCATCACCGCCACCTTGAGGTTTTCCACCCCGGGGTAACGCACACGCCAGATCGGCATCTGGGCACGCAAAAAATTGTCAATTTGCTTGGCCAGCTCCTGGAAAGTGCTGCTGGTCGTGCGGCCGCAGCCGGGGCAAGCCGTCACGCTGGGTACAAAAATGCGCAAACCCAGCGATTGCAAAATTTCAGATGCGATCACCACTTCTTGCGTACGAGCTTCGCCCGGCTGGGGAGTGAGTGAAACACGAATGGTGTCACCAATGCCCTCCTGCAGCAAAACCGCCATGGCGGC
>CAYRBW010000058.1:0-11270 GCA_964422575.1 uncultured Limnohabitans sp. | reverse complement strand
GCGGCGTGCCCAGATGGCGATCGACCACCACCCCGCCATCCATGATCCCGGCGTTCAGGTACGCCCGAATCAGCTGGATGACTCCGGCATCATCGATACGTTTTCTGAGCCTGTCGATCAGGATGTCGTGGTTGAGCCGGTCAAAGAACTTGGCCAGGTCCACGTCCACCACCACGCGTTTGCCCGATTGGACGTACGCACGCGCGGCCTTGACCGCATCGTGCGCACGCCTGCCCGGTCGAAATCCGTGGCTGTGCTCGCTGAAGGTAGGGTCGCTCAGGGGTTGCAGCACTTGCAAAAGGGCTTGCTGGATCAGCCGATCTGTCACCGTCGGGATGCCCAGCTCGCGCTGGCTGCCGTCCGGCTTCGGGATCATCACCTTGCGTACCGGACTGGGCCGGTAGCCTCCTGCCAGCAGCGCTTGGCGGATGTCCGGCCAGCTTTGGCGCAGCATCCGGGCGGTCTGCTCGATGCCGAGCCCGTCCACCCCCGCTGCACCACGATTGGCCTTGACCCGCTTCCACGCCGTTTGCAGGTTCTGTCTCGTCAGCGCCGCCTCCAGCAGGCCACCGGTGCCTGCCCTCGGCTTTGCCGACCCTGTATCCGGGTGTTCATGCAACGTACCTCGGGTTTCGTCGCTGGCAGTGTCTGACCCGGCTTCACCGTGCCGCCTTCCTGCCCGCCCGGATCGCTCCGGCATCTGACACATGACCTTATGGCTTTGCATGTCCTCGGATAACTCACTCTCGTTCGCTCCTTCGCTCTTGCCTTGTGGCCTCAGCGGCCCCGGCTTGCAGCTACTACGACCTCTGCTGACTTCTCGCTCCGGTAAAACCGTCTTCCTTTCAGAAACAAAGCGAGATCTCCCCGGGTAAGAACGCACTCCTTCGCTGCACAACCGCTGCATCTACACCACTTCGCCTTGATCACGAGAGCTTCGCGGTAAACGGCCCGCTCGTCCTGCTTGGCAGCGCCTTCTATGCAGTTCTTGTTCATCGGCTCGCAGTTTCGCTCCACGCTTCCTTCCCACGCTCGGTCGCCCTCACGCAGTTGCGCTTCGCTTCGTTCGCTGTGATCAACTTACGGGAGGACTTGCACCTCCAAGAGTGCGCCCGTGCCGGGCGCACCGTAAAAAAAAACCCGCCGAGGCGGGTTTTTGAAGGGCCCTGAAGCATCATTTGGCGGCAGACGCCTCGGCGGCGGCAGGCGCTGCAGAGGCGTCGGCTGCGGGTGCAGAGGCCTCGGCAGCAGGGGCGGTGACAGCGGCAGGCGCAGCAGTTGCTGCTTTTTTGCTCTTGGCAATGCCAAAGCCAATCGCCAGAGCAACGGCCAAAACGATCACGGCCACCAAAACGGCCCAAACTATAGGTTGATTGTCATCTTGAGGGGTCGACATGGGTTTTTCTCCGAAAATAGTGGCGAGATTGTAATGGGGCCTTGTTGCACATGACTGACAGCTTCAGCCAAACCGACACGCAGACGCACTCGCCGGGCGAGGCTACGGCATTTCAAAGTGCGTTACTGGAGCGATACCGCGCCCAATGCATGGGCCAAGATTTGTGGGTGTTTGGCTACGCCTCCTTGCTGTGGCGGCCTGAATTTGAGGCCGTTGAACAGCACACCACCAAAGTCTGGGGCTGGCACCGCGCACTCAAAATGTGGAGCCGCCTGAACCGGGGCAGCCCGCAATGCCCGGGGCTGGTCTTTGCCCTGCTGCCTGGCGGCAGCTGCCAAGGCGTGGCCTACAAGATTGCCAAGGAGCAAGCCGACGAAGTTCTGACCCGGTTGTGGGCCAGAGAAATGCCCATGGACGTTTACACACCCAACTGGTTGCCTTGTGCAACCCCCCAAGGTCCTGTCAAAGCACTGGCTTTCACGCTACCGCGCAGCAGCCCCAGTTTCACGGGGGATTTGCCCGCAGACACCTACCGGCAAATCTTTCAGCAAGCCAGCGGCCGCTTTGGCACCACACGCGATTACGCTTGGCAAACCTACCGCAGCCTGCAGGCCCATGGCATTGAAGACCGAGCCTTGGCCGCTTTGTTGCGCCATGCCGAGTGACATGCTCCGAGGCTTTGCGGCACCTTCTGCGCCAGCACAAAACAACTGCCCTGCCGCTGCCTATACTTGCGCCATGAACATTGCCGACCTGCGCAAGAGCTACGAAAAAGCAGAGCTCAACGAAAACGCCTCGCATGCTGATCCCTTGAAGCAATTTGAGCAATGGCTACAAGAGGCCATCGCCGCCAAAGTGCCCGAGCCCAATGCGATGACGCTGGCCACCGTGGCCAGCAACCTGCGCCCCAGCACGCGCGTGGTGCTGATCAAGGCTTACGACAAGCGTGGTCTTGTTTGGTACACCAACTACGCCAGCCAAAAAGGGCAGGAACTGGCAGTCAACCCTTTTGCGGCGCTGCAGTTCCACTGGGTCGAACTCGAACGCGTGGTGCGCATCGAAGGCCGGGTTGAAAAAATCAGTGGCGAAGAAAGCGACGCTTACTTCCAAAGCCGTCCGCTCGATTCGCGCATTGGTGCTTGGGCCTCACCGCAAAGCCAGGTCATCGACGGTCGCACCGTGCTGGTGACCAACGCAGCCAAGTACGCCGCGCAATTCATGCTCCAGCCCCCTCGCCCACCACATTGGGGAGGTTACCGTCTGGTGCCCGACCAGTGGCAGTTTTGGCAAGGTCGCAAGAGCCGTCTGCACGACCGCTTGCGCTACACACCCAATGGTGACCAATGGCTGCGTGAGCGGCTCGCCCCCTGAGGCTGCGGCTCGCTCAAGTGGGCAACAAGGGCAATATGGCCATGACCACTGTCACGCTCACAATGGCCATCGCGGTCGACACCGCCACGCCCGCCGTCACCGCGTCCTCTTCCTTGCGGTAACGCTGCGAGAACAAAAAGACATTCGCGCCAATGGGCAATGCCGCAGCCACAGTCATGACCGCGAGGTGCAGGCCCCGCAACCCCAACAACCAGCCCACCGCCAACATGAGCACGGGGTGAATGACGGTTTTCACCAGTGACAGTTTGAAGGCGGACAGAAAGTGTTTGCCAATCGGCGTTTGTGACAGCGTGATGCCCACCAACACCAAAGCAATGGGACCAAATGCACTGCCCAGCAAAGCCAACGGTCGATCCACCACCGGGTGCAGACCCCATCCGGTCTGGGCATAGATCAAGCCCACCAGAATCGGCAAAGGCACGGGGTGGATGATGGCGTTGCGTACCGCTGAAGCCACGGTGCGCCAAACGGCCCGGCGCTCGCCCGAAACGGCAGCTTGTTCCTTGGCCACTTGCAACTCCAGCACCAAGGTCGCGGCACTCAGCAAAACCAAGGCGTGCAGCGAAATCAAGGTGAACAGCAAGACCTGGCCTTCTTGCCCATAGGCCAGACCAATCAAGGGCACACCAATCATCAAGGTGTTGCTGAAAATGCTGGCCAGCGCCAGCACCGAGGCCCGGCTGTTGCCGCCATAGAGCCAGAGCATGACTACAAACAAAGTGCCTGCGACCAAAAAATATTGGGCGACAGGTTTGAAATCGAGTTGTTCGATGTGCACACTGCTCATGGTGCGAAACAGCAAAGCTTGGGTCAGCACCAAAAACACCAGATTGGACAAATCACGCACCGACTCGCCACGCACCAGCTTGGCCTTGCCGGCGACAAAGCCAATGAAGATCAGCAACACCACGGGCAGCAATGACGACAAAACAGGATGATCAAGGTTCATGCCCTGATTATCCTGTTGGGTCAGCCGCTCAAATGGCGGAAGCCACGTAGCGCCGCCACATAGGCGACGCCACGCAGGCCATCAAAACATGGCCTGAACCCCCAGCTTGAAGCTGCGCCCCGGCAAAGGTGACTTGCCAAAAGCGGTGCTCGTCAGGATGGAGCTGGCGCTATAGGCCAGCTGGTCGGTCAGATTGTCCATGCGGGCAAACCAGTTCAAGACCGTGGTGTCCAGCTTCTGGCGGTAAGCCACACTGGCGTTAACCAAGGTGTAAGACCCCGTGGCCACACTGCCTTCGGGCACACGCTTTTGCGCGGCATGCCAGTCAGCCCCCAGTTTGGCGCTCCATGGGCCTTGCGCATGGACCAGCGTCGCGCCCACACGCATCGGTGCGATTCGCGGCAAAGGCTCACCCGTGCTGCTTTGGGTGGCGCGCACCACGTCGGCACGCCAGTCCAGATCGAGCGTTGAGGTGCCTTGCCACAAGCGCTGTCGGCCGCTGGCTTCCAGGCCCCTGAATTCGGCTTTGACACCTTGGTAAACCTGCACCGGTAAACCATCCTCAACATCCGTGGTGTTCATCAATCCGATGTAATTGGCGAAATGACTGGCAAAGACCGTCACATTCAAGCTGTTGTGACCAGACTTCCACTGCACGCCCACATCGAGGCTCTTGGACTTTTCCACGCCCAGGTCTTTGTGGCCGATTTCCCAAGCATTGGTAGCCAGGTGTGGGCCATTGGCAAACAACTCATAGTCTTTAGGCGCCCGCTGCGTCATGGCGGCATTGCCGGTCAAAGACCAAGTGGGCGACAACTTGAAGGTCGCCCCAGTGGCCACGCTTAAAGGTGTGAATTTCTTGGCACCGATGGCCTCATCAAAACGGGGCAAGTCGGGATTACCCAAAGATTCCACCCGCACAGATTCCCAACGCGCCCCAGCCGTGACTTGGCCCCAGGTGGCGGGCAACTCTTCATGCACAAAAACAGCCTGGCTGCGCGTGCGGCTGAAGGGGGCAAAGGCTTCGTCACCCACCGCAGAAAAACGGCTCGATTCGGTCTGCACGCCCACCACGCCTTGCCAACCCGCCAGAGGGCGGTGGCGGGCCTCGATGCGCAGGTCCTGGCCCTTGTTGGCAAACACGGTGCCCGCTTGCGCGCTCTCAAACTCGGTGTGCTGGTAGTCAGTGTGGCTCAGGCGGGCTTTGACGCTGTCAAACCAGCCCGGCAGTTGGCGCACTTGGCCCTCCAGCGCGTAGCGGGTGGTCTTCATGCCAATCGTCACTTCGTCTTCGGCCACGGTACCGTAATCGCTTTGGTAGGAGTTGACCGATACACCCAAATAGCCGTGATCCCAGAAGGTGCTGGCACCCAAAGCACCACCCCGGGCGGTGCTTGCCGAGTTGCAGATGCGCCGGGCGTTAGCAGACGAACCGGGGTTCGTGCATTCGAGCAACACCGGCACGCGCACATCGCCCGTGCGGCGGTCAAAGCCGTCTAAATGCAGGGCATAGCGTTCGTTGCCGGCCTCTACCAAACCGGCCACGCTGCGCTCGTTGTTGCCTGTGCCCACTTGCACCTGGGCCTTGCCCAGCAAGCCCGAGACCACTTCACGTGGAATTCGATTGTCGATCACATTGACCACACCGCCCATGGCACTGCCGCCGTAGAGCAAGGCGGCCGGGCCGCGCAAGACCTCGACGCGATCGGCAGACAACACGTCCAAAGGCACCGCATGGTCGTAGCTGAGCGCCGACGCATCCAAGCTGGAGGCGCTGTTGTTCAACACCCGTATACGGTCACCATCCAGCCCCCGAATGATCGGGCGGCTGGCGTTGGGGCCAAAGTAAGTGCTCGACACGCCGGGCAAGCTGCTCAGGGTTTCACCCAAAGTGCTTTGCCCACGTTCGAACAGATCGGTACGGCCCAAGGTGCTCACGGGCACAGTGGTGGTGTCACGCCCTAAGGGGTTGCCGGTGATGACGACTTCAGCGGGCACCACAGGTGCCGTTGTTTGCGCCAAAACCGAGAAAGGGGAAAAAGAAAGACTGGCCAGGCAAGTGCCCGCCAAAACAGAAAGCGGCAAAGAAGATTTCATGATGGTTGAATTTGAAGAACAAGAGCAGGCTCGCGCCTTCAGTCACAGACTGAAGGTCAGCGAAGCCACATCAGGGGTTCAAATCAACGCGGGCGGTGCACGCGCTTGGGGCCGAGACCAGCGTTCGTGGTCAACAGAGGCACGGACATTAAAAATGGAGGGTTGCGCAGACAGTCGTGGCGTCGCCCAAGCGGCGCTCGATGCGATGAGGTGATCTGCATGGGCCAAGTGGTCGAGCACCTGGCACAGATCGGAGCCGGCCGAGTGCCCCAAAGGGTCTGAACCCTGCTCACTCAGGGCATCAGCGCGAGCGTCGCCATGATCGTGATGGATGTGCGGGGCAGCGCTGACAGAATGCGTCTGCAGCACACCATGCTCAACACCGTGCCATTGCCCCCAAATCGGTGCCCACAACAGGGCGCCCATCAGCAGAAAAATCTGCCAGATGGCCTTGAATGGGCGCTGATCGTTCATTTAGAAGAAGAAAACGATGAATCAGTGGGCATGCTTCATGCCGCAGTACTTGCCCAGTGCCAAGCCTTTGCAAGCCTTTTGCAAATCCTTGGTGCACTGGTCGGGCTTTTTGCCGGACTCCAGGCATTTGGCGGCGGCCTCGTGCGCTTGAGCCATGGCGCGGTGGCGTGCAATGTCTTCTTGAGTTTCCTTGTCGCTGTGTTGTGCGAAAGCCCCGAAAGACAAAGTGATGGCAAGAAAAAAAATGGCAATGCGGTTCATGAGGCTCCTGTTGGCTGCGTGTTTTGGTGAAAAACGTGAAGGGTCAGATATCGAGCCGTATTGTCACGCACGCACCAGCTGCGCAAAGGTCTTCCTGAATTTATTCACCTTGGGCGCGGCCACAGCCATGCAGTAACCTTGGTAAGGGTTGCGTTCAAAAAAATCCTGGTGGTAGTCCTCGGCCGCACTGTAGTTGGCCAGTGGCAGCACCTCGGTCACGATGGGCTGGCCAAAGGCACGCGAGCCCGTCAACTCGGTAACCATCGCCCGCGCCTCTTCGGCCTGCTCGGGCGTCGTGAAATAAATGCCACTTCGGTACTGCGTGCCAATGTCGTTGCCCTGGCGGTTGAGGGTGGTTGGGTCGTGGATGACAAAGAAAATTTCGAGCAGCTCGCGTGTGCTGATCTGTGCGGGGTCGTATTCGAGCTTGACGACTTCGTTGTGTCCGGTGCGACCGGTGCAAACGTCTTCGTAGCTGGGTGACATGGTGTGGCCATTGCAATAGCCCGATTCCACATCGCTCACACCACGCACCTTGACGTACACCGCCTCGGTGCACCAGAAACAACCACCGCCAAGAACAATAGTTTCTGTCATTTTTCTCTCCTAAGTCCTTGTTTTACAAGGATTCACAGCCTTTTCAGCACAAAAACAACCACTGGCAATCATTGGTTGTTCACTGTAAAATTCACCTATCAAACAACCAAATTTTAGAGGTCAACTGTGGCAAGTTCACCAGTCAGAGGCATACAAGAAATCCAATGGACTCGCAAAGACGGAACTGTCGGAACTGCCTACCGTGTAAGGATAACCCGTAAAGACTTTAAGGGACAGAGATCAAAAGTTTTTGATAATTTCAACGAAGCAAAAGAGTATTTAACCTTATCCAAAACAGTCAGAGGAAAAAGGTTAATTTATTCAGTTGAACAAACAGAAGAAGAAAAATATAAATTAGATAACGAAAATAGAAATAATTTCACTTTTGAACATTTCACTAGGTTGTACATTCGTGATTACATTGGAACAAAACCTTCTACAACCGAACTACAAAGAAGGTCAAAAGCGAACATTATCTCTTTCTTCAATACCATTTTGCGAACTTCTATTCTTGATAGAACTAGCACCTATCAAGAAAAAGAAGAATTAGGCATTGGTGATCCAGAAAATCCAATTTATAAATTTTTTGGAACATATGACATTAGGAAGATCAATCCTATTGATATAAATAACTACATTAGAACAAGAAAACGAATGGGCATGAAGCCCATTAGCATTCAAAGAGAAATCACTCAAATTTCCAATGTATTCAACAAGGTTAAATACTTCTCTGAATTTCTGGAAGGCTTAAAAAATCCTTGTCGTGATTACGATAGGGATTTGATTAAAAATAACTCTCTCAAAAGAGAACGATTTTTATCAGACGAAGAAATTAAATTCATATTTGACGACTTCAAAAATTATAGCAATCCAGAGCTTTATCAGATATGTAATTTGTCTTTGATAACCTCAATGCGAAGAAGTGAAGTAATCACTTTAAAGCAAGAGCAAGTTAAAGAAAATTACATTCAGCTTATTCATACAAAGTCAGGCAAACCTAGAAAAGTTTATCTGACAAAAGAAGCTCAGGAATTTTTAACCACACTAAAACCGAAAACCAAAGACGGTCGATTCTTCACCTATACGATCACAGGTTTTGATCGAATTTTTAGGGCTCAGGTTTTAAGATTAAAACTCGACTTGAAGTTTCACGATTTTAGAAAAACCTCAATTTCAAGAACACTTTCAAAAGCTGACGGCAATAGTCTGCTTGTTGCGAATATTCTAGGATTTTCGTCAGTTAGGAAGTTTGACGAACTACATGTTAGAAGTCGTTTAATGACCACCGATACACAATTAGGAGCATTGCGAACTTTTGGACATGACAACCCAGACATTACAAACAAGCACTATCTAACCCCAATTTTGGACGATGTTAATAAATTAAAACGGCTTAATCAATTGAAGGAAAAACAGAAGTCAAATCACATTAGCGAATCAGAAAAAAACGAGCTGATAAGTATTCTTCTTGATTTTACTAACTAATTTCAATCGCCACAGGAGGAAATAGATGAATAGACAAAGAGTACCCAAAGGTCAAGTTTTTCAGAAATCCGAAGAAAAAGTGATTAAAACCCTGCTTAAGTTGGATAGGAATTGCAACAACGATGCAGTGCTTGCTAAATTCAAGGAACTTTTTCCTGAAGATTGGATGAAAATAATAAAGCGATATGAAGCTCACGAACGGCTTACCCCACCTGGGAAAAGTCATCCTATGCCTGTCCCACCAAGCTACTTGCTAAACAAATTTAGAAAATATAGGGACATGTATAAGAAAGGCGAAGATTTAGAGAAATTACTAGATTCACCAAATACACCAGAACCAAAATTTGTAGAAGGCATTCCAGAAAATATTGAAGACCTTATTGGTCAAATCGATAGAAATATTGATCGAGAAAGTAAAATTATTTCCATTAACAAACTGGCTAAATTCAAATGCGACCAATCCATAAAAGTTCTGACTGACTTACTGGAATCTGATAATAGTTTTGAAATCAGAAAACTGGCATATGATCGACTGAAGAGATTTGGCTGTAATGTTCGTCCGCCATCCAAGAAGAAAACAAACCAAACAACAGAATGAAGGTAAAAAGCAATGAGCTACAACAATTATATTAATCTGACCAAAGATCTATTGGATAAGCCTATTTATAGAATTATGCCAATACACCGTTTTCTTCAATTACTTGAAGATAAGAAATTAACCTTAGTAAAACCAAAAAAATGGGATGACCCATTTGAGAATGCTTTATTAAATTGTGCCTTTGAAACTTCTGATGGTGAAACAGGCTCGTTTGCCGCAAAAGATTCTGTTTATGGTCAATGCTGGACATTTCACCGTGAAACTGATGCAATGTGGCGGATATATTCCCACGACAAAGACGGTATAAGAGTTTCAACTACACCAAGAAAGCTACTAACTGCACTTCAAAAAGCAGAGCCGAAGCACCATAATTTAAAATGCTTTATAGGAAAAGTTTCTTATCTTCCAAAAACAAAACTCTTAGAAAAGCTTCAATCAATTGATTTATTAAATACCAATGGCTCAGGCATTGCTGAATCACTTTTATATAAGCGAACAGAATTCAAGCACGAAAATGAAATTCGCTTGATTTATTCTGGTGATGATAATGCTTGTGTCAGCGATATATTTCAATTCGATATTGATCCAGCCACTCTGCTTGATCGAATATTATTCGATCCTAGAATGGAGAAGAATTTGAGGGAGGCTTATATGCTGGCAATTGAGGAAAAAGGCTGCGAAACTGAAGTAAGAAGATCTACTCTATATGATGCTCCCAAAGGACTAACATTTAAACTGCCGTGAAATTAAAATAAAAAAAGCCCCAATTGCTGGGGCTTGATTTTTTTGGATAACCTGTTTTAATGAATTCTACGACAAAAACAAAAATAAGGAATCCTATGTCATTAAATATAAATAATAAATCAAGCCTTGTCAATAACTCAAATGAAGAATTTAACTACTTCACATTAAATAAAAAAGTTTTCAATGAACTAATCTTGATACCAAGACCAAAAAATACTTTATTTCAAATAATGGTTCACCTTGCTTGCAAGGTCACTTATAAAAATGGGCTTGTTGGTGTTCATAGTGAAATATTCAAAACAGGTTTAGCAAAAGAATTGGGTATTAATGATGGCGATATTTCAAAATATCTAAAACAACTTGAAGATTTAAAATTCATTAAATTATTCAACACTACCCCACTTGTATTGCAGGTATTAGAAGTTCCACAGGCACCAGTTTTTAACGATATTAAAGGGGTATTGCTTTATGCTCATATGAACCCACAGCAATTTAATTTTCATAGAAATTTGAATAGAAAAACAGCATTCTTTGAAACATTCAAGAAATATAACTCTCAAATTCTTGTTGAAAAAATTAAGATTGCAGAAGTTCCAGAAGATCACCCAAGCAATCCAACAACTGAGGAAATAGAAGACATTTTCGGCTTCAAAAAATAATCCCCGAAAGGGAATTTTTTACGACCACATATAAACAGAACAGCAACAAGTCAACGGCTAGAAAAGCTCACCCCACCCCTTCAACCAAGCCCCAGAAGGCTTGATTGACAGGCTTTTAGGTTATGTCCTCCAAGCTCCTCAACCAAGCCCCTTGAAATCTCAACCAAGCCCCACAGGCATTGATTTAAAAGACTTCACGATTGGTCATGGAAGCCCTTTTTGTATGTTTGATAAAGAATGTTTGACAGATGCAGGATAAATACAATCATTCTCCCATTAAATACATACCAATCAATGAAGATATATTAAACACTATCAACCTAGAATTAAAAATAATTTCCCTGCGACGAAAATTTTTCACAGTCCAAATACAAAAGCCACTCAATGAGTGGCTTTTTTGTTTTAGAAGGACCCAGACGAGCTGGTCCACTTTTCACTATCGTGATCAAACTTCGGAAACTTACTTCCATTGATCGTCAATAATTTCTTCTTGTTTTGCCTCTGACTGACAGTTTAATTCAACCAAGTCAATCATGGTAGCTTCAATCTCTTTTCCATAATTAGTCACCCCTGAAAAACCCCTGCAACCCGCATGAATTCTGGCTTTCAGGGTCATTC
>CAYRBW010000057.1:0-11432 GCA_964422575.1 uncultured Limnohabitans sp. | reverse complement strand
TGATGTGGCCGATGTGGAAGTTGCCGTTGGCGTAGGGCAGGGCGGTGGTGACGAAAAGCTGGCGGGGCGCGTTGGTGGCAGACATGGGGGTAAACCTTCAAGACAAGGGGTGATTTTATAGGCCGGCCCCCTCAGCTGTGGCGGCAGGCTCTGCCACAATCGGACCCTTATGAGTAAAAGCCCTTTTTGGACCCCTAAAGAAGTCGAATTTCTGGCGCATTTTTTGTCCCGGGACGACGCCTCTGAGCATGCCATGGATGTGACCATGCTCGACGGTTACCTGACGGCCGTGGTCTCCGGCCCCAACTTGATCATGCCCAGCGAGATGCTGCGCTGGGTTTGGGATACCCAAAACGGGCAAGAAGACGCGCACTTCAAAGACCAAGCCGAGGCCGAAGAAGTCATGGGTCTGGTGATGAAACAATGGAACGCGATTGCGCAAACCCTGACCCAGACGCCAGCGCAATATGTCCCGCAATTGCCCGAACGGCAGCTGGAAGATGGCTCGTTTGTGCCCGTTTTGAGCGACTGGTGTTCGGGCTACTACAAAGGCATGGCCATCGACATGCGGGCTTGGGCACCCTTGCTGCTGGGGCGACCTGAGCTGTTGAGCACCGTGTTGCTGTACGGAACGGCTGACGGCTTGGACGCCTTGGAGCGATTGAATCACGATGAGGCCGCGCAAAAAAACGCTGCGCAAAGCTTGGCTGACATGGTACGCCAGATGCATGCCCATTGGCTGGTCCAGCGCAGGCAGCAAGAAGCCAGCGCTCAAGTGCCAAAACCGATCCGTTACGCTGCAGAGTCCAGCCACCCGATGCGTCGCGACGGACCCAAACTGGGGCGCAATGACCCTTGCCATTGCGGCAGCGGGCGCAAGTACAAACATTGCCATGGGGCGAATTGATCTGAGCGCTCAGTGAACTGAAGGAACAATATGCATCACCTCATCAATTTCAAGAATTTTTTGGATGCGCAAATCGAATTGCTGAACCCGGTGACCTTGCTGATTGGGCGCAATGGATCGGGTAAAAGTAACGTGATTGAAGGCGTGGAGCTCTTGGCTGAATTAGCACAGGGCAGGTCTTTGCACGAAATTAGCGATGTTGGACGTGGCGGAGGCGGCACGTTTGAAATTCGAGGGGGATTGAGGAATTGCCCTCGTAGAGAGCATGCTGGCTATGACCCTCTTGATGAATTGATAGATCCAGCACAACTCACATTGAAGTTCACAGCAAGTTTCAAAGACCAGCCGATCGAGTACCTGATCGGTGTTGCCGCTGGCAATTCACCTCACATCGTTGAAGAGAGATTAACGTGGGGAAAAAGAACGCTTTTTGAAACGGTGGACCGAGTCAATCGAGAAAACGACGACATCATTCAGGTTCGGTTTGATAATTTTGCCAAGGGGGGTAAAAAACCCATCCGTTCAATGACGACCCAAGTCTCAACCCTGTACCGGTATGACACATTACCAACCTCTGACAGCAAAATGTCGGTTCAGGCTTTGGATGTTGTGAATGTTATTCGGAGCCATTTGAAGCATTCCTATGTTTTCGATCCTAATCCTAAGCGAATGCGTGATTATGAAAACATCGGACAAAACCAGCTCTTTCGGGATGGAGCCAATTTGGCCTCGGTTCTTTATGGGTTGAAGTTGTTGGCAGACACAGATGTTTCATCAGAAGAACTAAAAAAATCCCCGATGACGGTTGTTGTTCGACAGAAAAATGCAAAAAAGGCGCTTGATTTGATTTTGCAGAGAATCCGGCAATTGCCAGAGGACTCTTTCAGTGATTTTGTTTTTGAAAAAACCAGTTTGGGCGAAGTCGGTTTGGGTTTTCGCTACAGCGATCAATCGGTGCTCAGTTCGCGCCAAATGTCAGACGGCACATTGCGCGCCTTGGCCATCTTAACGGCTTTGGAAACAGCGCCATCAGGCTCGCGTCTCGTTGTTGAAGAAATTGACAATGGCATACACCCGGCTCGCGTCAAGGTGCTCATGGACGCTGTCTGGGAGACAGCTGAGCGTCGTAAGCTCAATGTCTTGGCGACCACCCACAACCCGGCTACGCTGGATCAACTCAGTGATGAGCAAATCAAATCAGTGGTGCTGTGCTTCTATGACTCCGCTGTGGGCGCATCCCGGTTGCTCCCTATTCCAGATCTCCCGTCTTCTGAGTCAATGCTAGAGCAGGGGCGTTTAGGGGAGTTAATGACACGGCAAGTGTTGGAGCAGCATGTGCAGCCTGGCTTTAAGCAAAGACGTACTCTACAAGGCCTTGCTTGGCTGGACAAACTTAAAAAGCCACAGTTGGGCGAACAGCTATGAGTACGCAACGTGCGGGTATTGCTGCGCTGGTCAAGATATTGGTTGTGGTCGATACCTCCTATTTATTGGAGTTGTTCGAGGTGCCCGGCAATACCAACCCAAAGGCGGCTGTGGCTGTAGCGCAAAAGTTTCAACAAGGCATCAACTCAGGTGTCCAATTTTTTGTTCCTTTGCCCGTTTTGTTTGAGCTTGGCAACCACATTGCCGATGTGCCAAACGGTGGTCTGCGCAGGCAACTGGCCTTGCAATTGAAAGACACAGTGAAAGAGTGGCTTGCTGGGACCACACCTTTGACGGTGGTTTCGTCCATGGACGACAGCCGTACCGTAGAAGATTTTTGTGTGGCCTTGGGCGCATTAACTCAAAAATTCAGCGCGTTGGTCCCTAGTCAGCACGGATTGACCGACACTGCAGTGGTCATGGAGGCTGAACGCTTGCGCGGCAGATACTTGGACAGCAGCCTTTCAAAATATCGCGTGTACATCTGGACGCGTCACCAAAGCCTGAAAGCTTTGGAGCCAGACACCGAACCCACCCCTTTCGTTTGAAGCAAGATCTAAGAAAAATTCACAGTATGAGCAAAATCCGAGTTAAACACTTTGGTCCCGTCCGAGAGGGTCTTGTGGATCAAGACGGTTGGATTGACATCCGCAAAGTCCCCCTGTTTTTGGGTGACCAAGGCACAGGCAAAAGCACGTTGGCCAAAGTGTTGGCCACCATGACCTGGATGGAGAAGGTTCTGGTCCGTGGTGACGAAACTGTCGAAAGCTTGGCGCAACCTGAAAAACTCAAAGAACTGTTGCAATACCACCGATTGCAAAATTACTTCACGCCGCAGACAGAGCTCAGTTATTGGGGCGATGCGGTGCGCATGGACTATATGAATGGGCAAATGACCGTAAAGCTTTTGCCGCAAGAAAGCTACCAATTGCCTCAGGTGATGTATGTGCCTGCTGAACGCAACTTCATCTCGTACATCGAGCAACCTGATCTGCTGAACCTAGCCGCTGGCAATTTGAAGGAATTTTTGGCCGAATTTGATCGAGCTAAAAAGGCCTTGAACGAGCCATTGAATTTGCCGTTTGGGCAATGTCAGCTCATGCGAGATGAAAACACGGGCGACTTGAATGTCACTGGTGGGGGGGCATCGGGCTATCAGCTGCGTTTGTCAGAAACTGCCAGTGGTTACCAGTCGAGCGTGCCATTGCTCATGGTGACTAAGCATTTGGTTGATGCGCGCGTGCTCAGTAAAGCAAATAAAAATAGCTTCACTCACTAAGCGATGATCTTAGTCTTCGGCAACTTGATTTTTTGATGGATCAGATTCAGTCTATCGATTTAAAAAGAGCACGAGCGGCTAAGGGAGTAGAGGGGATGACTGACCTAGTTGTGAGTTTGTTTAAGAGGTTCAAAAAAGAGCACCTCATCAACATAGTTGAAGAACCCGAACAAAACCTCTATCCAGATTCGCAATGGAAGATGTTGGAAAGTCTGCTCACACTCAATAACAAAATTGCAGGCAACAAATTGGTCATGACTTCACACAGTCCTTACCTCATCAATGTGTTGAGCTTGGCCATTCAAACCCATACTCTGCTGGATAAGCTGAGCCAGGGCCATGCAAGCGGAGCGGTGTTTCGCGATCGAATTCAGAGCATTTTTGAAGCCTCTGCCGCAACAGCAGGCAGCGAGGTGGTGGTTTACCAACTCAGCACCGAGGGGGAAGTCAAGCAACTGCCTGCCCCGCACGGTGTGCCCACAGATGAAAACTTGCTTAATCTTGGCCTTCGCAAGTGCAACGAAGCATTTGATGCCTTGTTTGAAATTGAGGACGAGCTGTGAGCGAAGCCGTGGCCGTCGATTTTTTCAAAACCGAATGTCAAACAGGTGCTTACAGCGATGCCGAATTTGGCATTTGTGATGCAGAAGGATCAGTGCCTTTTGTAGATAAAGATAAACAAAACGAAGAAGGCCATTGGATTGCCACCGTGAAGAACCCTACTCAGTTGGGGGTGATGTTCACGGCGGTTGATGGATGTGTTTTTCTTAGCAACTCCCCCACTCAGCGCTGCGATGTGATGTTGACGACAGTCAACAGCCTGCACTTCATAGAGTTGAAAAATCGAAAGCGTCCAACCGTTACTTTTAAAGAAGGTAAAGCTCAACTTGCAGCAACGATTGAGGCATTTCAAGCGTCATGCGATGTGCATCAGTTCAAAGTTCGCGTTGCGCATGTCTGCAACAAAAGAAAACCTGATTACCGATCGGATGAGAGTCACCGTGACTTCGTCAATACCCATAAATTCGTTTTGAAAACCGAAACGATCATTCACATCACCGAGTAAACCCATGCCCGAAATCGTCTTCAAAGGCAAAGAATATGTGTACAACCACCACCTGGGGGTGCCGTACCGGCCGCTGGTGGTGGACAAGGCCAAAGGCGTTGGGCCGGGGGACTTGAACAGCAGCTTGGTCATCCACGGCGACAACCTGCATGCGCTCAAGGCTTTGCTGCCGCGCTACGCAGGCAAGGTGGATTTGGTGTTCATTGACCCGCCTTATAACACCGGCAACGAGGGCTGGTGCTACAGCGATGGGGTGAACAGCCCGATCATGAAAGAGTGGCTCTCCACCAACCCGGTGGACGGCGAGGACATGCTGCGACACGACAAGTGGCTGTGCATGATGTGGCCGCGGCTGGTGTTGCTGCGTGAGCTGATGAGCGACAGCGGCTCGATCTGGATCACGCTGGACGACAACGAGGTGCATCGGGTGAGGATGGTGTTGGATGAAATTTTTGGCAACGACAACCACTTGGCCACGGTTATTTGGGGAAAAGGCGATAGCCCTCGAATGCACACCGATTACAAACAAGCGCTGTTGGCTCGGCTGACAGAGGCTTTTTGCGATGAACGTTTTGCCCAGGCGGGTGACTTGGCGCTGGAACAAGGCGGCTGCACGCAACTCGAATGCGGTCTGGTCTTTGACCGCGCATGGCGTGCGGACATCGACAGGCGCTTTTTGGGTCAGAACTGAAGCCCGCTAGACTTCAAACGAATTTTTTAACAAAGAAACCCATGGCGACCTCCGAACAACTCCTGCAAGCATTGCAAACCGTCATTGACCCCAACACGGGCAAAGATTTTGTTTCCACCAAAACCCTGAAAAACCTGCAAGTCGAAGGCGCAGATGTGTCGTTTGATGTGGAGCTGGGTTACCCCGCCAAGAGCCAGATCCCAGGGTTGCGCCAGGCCCTGATTGCGGCTGCCAAGGGCGTGACAGGCGTGGCCAATGTGTCGGCCAATGTGACGAGCAAAATCACGGCGCACGCCGCCCAGCGCGGCGTGGCCTTGCTGCCGCAGGTCAAAAACATTGTGGCTGTGGCCTCTGGCAAGGGCGGCGTGGGCAAGAGCACCACCGCCGTGAATCTGGCGCTGGCGCTGGCTGCTGAGGGGGCCAAGGTGGGCCTTCTGGATGCCGACATTTACGGCCCCAGCCAACCCATGATGATGGGCATCGAAGGACGCCCCGAGAGCGAAGACGGCCAAACCATGGAGCCGCTCGAAAACTATGGCGTGCAAGTCATGTCGATTGGTTTTTTGGTCAATGCCGATGAGGCCATGATCTGGCGCGGCCCCATGGCGACGCAGGCTTTGGAGCAGTTGCTGCGTCAGACCAACTGGAAAGAACTCGATTATTTGATCGTCGACATGCCACCTGGCACAGGTGACATTCAGCTCACGCTCAGCCAGCGCGTGCCCATGACGGGCGCGGTGATCGTGACCACCCCGCAAGACATTGCCCTTCTGGACGCCAAAAAAGGTGTGAAGATGTTCGAGAAAGTCGGTGTGCCGATTTTGGGCTTGGTCGAAAACATGGCGGTGCACGTTTGCACCAACTGTGGCCATGTGGAGCACATTTTTGGTGCCGATGGTGGCAAGAAGATGGCGGCCGAATACGGTATGGACTACCTCGGTGCATTGCCGCTGGACATGCAGATCCGCTTGCAGGCCGACAGCGGTAAACCCACGGTGGTGTATGACCCGGACGGCGAAGTGGCGCAGATCTACAAAGCCGTGGCGCGTCAGGTGGCGGTCAAGATCGCGGCCAAGGCCAAGGACTTTTCGAGCAAATTTCCCACCATCAAGGTCAGTAAAGACACTTGATTAGCTGCTTATTTTTGAGTTGATTTGTGGATTTTTTTAAATTTTTACTAAAATGCATTGTAATTTAATAAAAATCGCTTAGGTATCGATAGTATCATTCACTTTGGACACCGGGAAACATTGTGAATGTTTTGAACCGTTTGATTTTTTTGTTACGTCAATTGCTGCTGCGCTGGCCCATGGAATGGTTGACTGCGGTGTTGATTGTCACGGGCTTGTGGGTGGTGCTTTACACCTACCAGTCGAGCGAGGCCATGGTGCGGCAGTTCGCCACTGAAACCGCCCAAGCGCACGCGGCTTTGGTCACGCAATTTCGCAATTTTTACACCCAGGAATTGGCCCTCAGAGCCAGGAATGGTGGTGTGGAGATCACACACGATGACAAGTCACGTGACAACGCTTTGCCTTTGCCTGCCACGTTGACGATTGACTTGGGACACTATTTGTCCAAAGTTGATGATGACACGCAGGTGCACTTGTACAGTGACCAACCTTTTCCTTGGCGTGAGGCTGAACGATCACTCGATGATTTTCAGAAACAAGCACTGCTGCATCTCAAAGATCAACCGAACAAGCCTTACGTACGCGAAGAAATCCTCAACGGCACCCGTGTTTTGCGTTTTGCGCAAGCTGATCGCATGTTGCAAAGTTGTGTGGCTTGCCACAACCAGTACCCAGGCTCTCCCAAAACAGACTGGAAGGTGGGCGATGTGCGAGGTGCGTTGGAAGTTGTGCTGCCCGTATCGCAATGGAAGTTGATCAGTACCAATGTGCTGAATCGGACCTTTGTCGGCTTACTGGTGGTGATATTCCTGGGGCTGCTGCTGATTTGGCTGTCCATCAAACGCATACGCACAGCCTTGATGACTTCGCGTCAGGTATCGGCAGAGCGGCAATTGGCGATTCGTCAATTGAACGATGAAATTAGTGAACGCAAGTTGGTGGAAGGTCAATTGCGCTTGAGCGAGAGCAAACTTCAAAGTATTTTCAGATCTGTACCGGAAGCGATTGTGGTGGCCGATTCTCAAGGAAGAATTGTTCAATGCAATGAGGCCACCTGCACCATTTTTGGCTACACCATGGCGTCACTGATGGGGCAGCGCATCAACTTGTTGATGCCCGTCGCCGAAAATGACCGGCATGACCAATATCTGCAGGCTTATTTAAAGACGGGGGTCAAAAAAATGATGAACCAACCGCGCGTCTTGAGTGGTCGAAAGCAAGATGGCAGCTTGTTCCCGGTGCGTTTAACCATCGGCGAAACGCGTCTTGAAAGTGAACATATTTTCGTAGGCGTTATCCAGGATTTCACGGCCATTCAGCATGCACAAGATCTGCTGGTCGAGGCGAAAGAGAAGGCTGAGCAGGCCAATCGCATGCGCGGTGAATTCCTGGCCAACATGAGCCATGAAATCCGAACACCCATGAATGGCATTGTGGGCATGACCGAGTTGGCCTTGGACGCGGCATCTGCAGAGCAGCAAAAAGAGTATCTGGCACTGGCGCGTGATTCGGCCAACCACTTGCTTCAAATCATCAATGAGATTCTGGATTTTTCCAAAATTGAGGCCAAAGCGCTGGTGCTGGAGTTGCTCGAAGTCAGTCCTGCGCAGTTGATCCGTCACACGGTTCGCTCTCTTGAGCAACTGGCCCACGTCAAAGGCGTTGAGTTGATCCTTGAAATTTCGGCGGACATTCCTGAACTCGTCTGGATGGACCCTGTGCGCATGCGTCAAGTCCTGATCAATTTGATCGGCAATGCGATCAAATTCACAGATCAGGGTTCGGTGACTGTGAAAATAGAAATGCTGCCTGAGGTTGATGGTCAAATGGTATTGATGCGCATCAGCGTCATAGACACCGGCATTGGTTTTGATCCTGAGCGTACAGAAGCCTTGTTCAGTCCTTTCACGCAGGCCGATGGCTCGGTGACGCGTGCTTTTGGTGGTACGGGACTCGGTCTGACGATCGCGCGCAGTTTGTTGCAGTTGATGGGCGGTTGCATCACGGCCGAGGGGCATCCTGGCCAAGGTGCAAGTTTCGTGGCGACCTTGCCGGTTCAAAAGATCAGCCCGCCGACGGTCGAAAAATCGACCTCAATCTCATCAGAACCACCATCGGTGGTGTCGCCTGCCATGGAGGGGGCTCGAACTTGTTCGGTTTTGCTGGTTGAGGATCACGAAATTAACCGCAAGTTGGCCGAGATCATGCTGCAGCGCATGGGCTATCGCTATGTCATCGCCACAAATGGACAACAGGCCCTTGATCGCTTGGCCTCAGAGCAATTCGATGTGGTGTTGATGGACGTGATGATGCCCGTGATGGACGGCGTGAGTGCTTTGCGGCAACTGCGAATCCTGGAGGGCATCTCTGGCCGCCGGACGCCTGTGCTCATGGTCACTGCCCATGCCATGGCCGGTGACAAGGAGCGATTCATGGTAGCTGGCGCTGACGGTTACGTGTCAAAGCCCATGTCGCAGGCGGTATTGCAAAAAGAAATCACACGTGTGCTCACACTTGCTCATGTGACTTGATCCCGTCTTGAACTGATTTTTTGAGCCGTAGCCTGCAGAACAAAAGCCGACGCATTGAGTCGGTTGTTTGCTTTTTCATGGGGCATGTTTTTCCAAATCGCGCAAACGGAAACGCTGGATTTTCCCAGTAGCCGTTTTAGGCAATTCGGCCACAAACTCGATAAAACGTGGGTACTTGTATGGGGCCAGGCGTTCTTTCACAAAGGCCTTGACCTCTTCTTGGGTCAGGCTTTGGCCTTGCTTGAGCACGATGAAGGCCTTGGTCTTAGTCAGGCCGTCGGTGTCCGCCTTGCCGATCACTGCGGCTTCCAAAATGGCTGGGTGCTGCACCAGCGTCGCTTCGACTTCAAACGGTGAGACATAAATGCCACTGACCTTGAGCATGTCGTCGTTGCGTCCGGCATAGGTGTAGTAGCCATCGGGGTCGCGTGTGTACTTGTCACCGCTCTTGGTCCACACACCTTGAAATGTGTCTCGGGTTTTTTCGCGGTTGTTCCAGTACATCAAGGCGCTGCTCGGGCCTTGGATATAAAGGTCGCCGATCTCGTTGTGCCCCGTGAGCACACTGCCGTCTTCGCCCCGCAGTTGCACTTCGTAGCCAGGAACGGCTTTGCCGGTTGTGCCGTAACGCACATCGCCAGGGCGGTTGGACAAAAACACGTGCAGCATTTCGGTGGAGCCAATGCCGTCGATGATGTCGCAACCAAAGTGGGCTGTCCAGCGTTCGCCAATGTCGCGGGGCAGGGCTTCCCCAGCTGAGGAACACAGACGCAGCGCGACCTGTTTCTTGGCAGGCAGGTCGGGGCTGGCCAGCATGCCACCGTAGCCGGTGGGCGCACCATAAAACACGGTGGGTTGGTGGTCCACCATGCGCTTGAACGTGGCTTGTGGGGTCGGGCGCTCGGCCATCAACACCACGCTGGCCCCTGCGCTCAAAGGGAAGGTGAGTGCGTTGCCCAGGCCGTAGGCAAAAAACAGTTTGGCGGCCGAGAACACCACATCGTTCTCGCGCAATGCCAGTACGTTTTTGCCATACAACTCGGCCGTCCAGTACAGATTGCCTTGACTGTGCACGGTGCCCTTGGGTTTGCCGGTGGATCCTGACGAATACAGCCAGAAGGCAGGCTCATCGGCCAGCGTTTGCGCGGGCATGACAGGCTTGTTTTGCGCCACGAAGTCGGCCATGTTGAAGTGGCCCTGTGTCAGTGCGGCGGCAGGGCGCGAAACAATCAGATGACGTACTTCGGTTTTGACTAGGTCCATGGCCGCTTGCAGTGCGGGCAGTAAAGCGCCCGACACCAGCGCGGCTTGCGCCCGGCTGTTGCACAGCATGAAGGCATAGTCTTCGGTTGTCAGCAGCGTGTTCACCGCCACCGGTACCACGCCCGCATACAGCGAGCCCAAAAAGGCCACCACCCAGTCGCTGCTGTCTTGCATGAGCAGCAGCACGCGCTCTTCGCGCTTGAGGCCTAACGCCTGCAGACCGCCAGCAAAGCGGCGGATCTGCTCGCTCAGCTCACCATAGGTCAATGTGCCCACATCGTCGATCAATGCGGTTTTGGCTGCTCGCCCGGCGTTGGTCACGATCAGGTGTTGGGCAAAGTTCAAGTCGGTGCTCGGGGCATTCACGGGTTGTGTCATGTTTTGTCTCCTCGGTTTGTCCAATGGGGTGCAGATGTTGTTGTGCGTGTCAGGTTTTTGTGTAGGGTGCCTCTGGGTCCGAATGTTGAATGAATCCACATTCGGGCGCAGGGCAGCCTGCTACAAAATTACAGGGCCAGATGGCTGCCTTGCGTGGCCAGGGCGTCCAATGCCAGCGAGCTGCCTTGCACCGCTGAGCGGCGGTGATAGAAGTTGAGTGCCCGCAGGCCGCCCAGCTCTTCACCGCCCCCTGCGCGGCCGGGGCCGCCGTGCAGGCTCATGGGCATCACGTTGCCGTGGCCGCTGTGCAGGGTCGCTATGTCGGGCGAAATCGCATGCACCCGGCCGTGGCTGCTGGCCAGCTCGACCGATGCTTGCGCGGTGAAAACGGGGTCTTCGCTGTACACCGAGCACACCAGGGAGCCTTCGCCACGGCGGATCATGGCGTAAGCCTCTTCAATGCTGTCGTAAGGCATCAGGGTGGACACGGGGCCGAACACTTCGACCACGTGCAGCACCTTGGCCGACATCGGGTTTTCAGTACCCAGCAGCACTGGGGCCACGCAGGCGCTGGCCGCGTCGGCGTCCACCAGCGCGGCGCTGTTGCCGTCAAACAAAACGCTGGCTTCAGTTTTGAGCTGGGCCAAGCCCGACAGCACGCTGGCCTTTTGCTCCTGGCTCACCAGCGCGCCCATGCGCACGGTGTCGTTGCGCGGGTTGCCCACGGTGGTTTTGGCCAAGCGTGCGGCAATTGCCTGG
>CAYRBW010000056.1:0-11508 GCA_964422575.1 uncultured Limnohabitans sp. | reverse complement strand
GCCTGGGTCTGAAAGCGCCCGTCAGTTTGCGTGTGAACCCCAACGTGGACGCCAAGACCCATCCCTACATTTCAACCGGCCTCAAAGGCAACAAATTCGGCATCGCTCACGAGGACAGCCTGCGCGTGTACCGCCATGCCGCCAGCCTGCCGGGCCTGAAAGTCGTGGGCATCGACTGCCACATTGGCTCGCAAATCACCGAAACCACGCCTTACCTGGACGCCATGGACCGTGTGCTGGACTTGGTGACCGAGATCGAAGCGGTGGGCATCTCCATCCACCACATCGACTTTGGCGGTGGCCTTGGCATCAATTACAACGGTGACACGCCGCCCGAGGCGGACGCCTTGTGGGCGCAATTGCTGGCCAAACTCGACGCGCGTGGCTACGGCCAGCGGCAGCTCATGATTGAGCCCGGTCGTTCACTCGTCGGCAATGCCGGCGTGTGCCTGACCGAGGTGCTGTATTTGAAGCCCGGTGAACAAAAGAATTTCTGCATCGTCGATGCCGCCATGAACGACCTGCCACGCCCGGCGATGTATCAAGCCTTCCACCAGATCGTGCCGGTGACCCCGCGCACGGGTGCAGGTGCTGGCGAGGTGTACGACATCGTGGGTCCCGTGTGCGAAAGCGGCGACTGGATTGGCCGCGACCGCCAGCTGCTGGTGCAAGCCGGTGACACCTTGGCCGTGCTGTCGGCAGGCGCTTACTGCATGAGCATGGCCAGCAACTACAACACCCGTGGCCGTGCAGCCGAGATTTTGGTGGATGGCACCAAGGCCTACCTGATCCGCCAACGCGAATCAGCATTTGACACCTTTGCCTTGGAACAGTTGATTTGAACTGTGAGTGCCAGGTGCGTTGCACCTGGTGCCTTCGGCTTATCGTTTGAACTGGCGAGCCCTACGCCAGACGCGCCAAACCAAAAGCAGCGCCAGCACCGCCGCGTAAACCCAGACTTCGGTCAAGTTGTTTTTCCCCGCACGCATCCAAAAAAAGTGCAGCACCGCCAACACCGCCACGGCATACACCGTGCGGTGCAGCATTTGCCAACGTGCGGTACCCAGCCAACGGATGGCCCGGTTGAAGGACGTCAACGCCATCGCCGTCAACAGCAGCCAAGCGGAAAACCCCACCAAAATGAAGGTCCGTTTGGGAATGTCTGCCAGGATATCGGCCAGCTCAAGCCCCATGTCAAACACGGCATAACAAGCCAGGTGCAGCACCGCATAAAAGTAAGTGAGCAAGCCCAACATGCGGCGAAACCGCAGCCACTCGTGCCAGCCTGACCACACCCGCAGGGGTGTCACGGTGAGCACCACACACAGGCTTCGCAAAGTCCAGTCACCCGTGGCGCGAGTCAAATACTCGGTGGGGTTGGGCCCTAACCGATCTTGCACAGTCAGCCCCAAGAGCCAAACAAAAGGCAACAGCCCAAGCAGCAACAGCACCCACCATGCGCCAGGGTGCCTCATGAGCTGACGCATCAGAAGAACTTTTTCAAATCCATGTCCGCATACAACTGACCAACTTGGGCTTCGTAGCCGTTGAACATCAGCGTCTTGCGTTTTTTGGCCAGCAGGCCGTCTTCGCCAATGCGCCGCTCGGTGGCCTGGCTCCAACGGGGATGATCGACCAAGGGGTTCACATTGGAATAAAAACCGTATTCCTGCGGCGCGGCTTTTTCCCATGAAGACACCGGTTGCTTGTCGGTGAAGCGAATTTTGACCAGGCTTTTGCCACTCTTGAACCCGTATTTCCATGGCACGACCAAACGCAGTGGCGCGCCATTTTGCTTGGGCATGACTTCACCGTACATGCCGAAGGCCAGTAAGGTCAGCGGGTGCATGGCTTCGTCCATGCGCAAGGCCTCAACATAAGGCCAGTCCAATACCCCGCCACGCACGCCCGGCATGGTCTTGGGGTCCGCTTGGGTGATGAACTCCACAAACTTCGCACCCGGTTGAGGCTCCACTCGCTTGATCAATTGAGCCAGGGAATAACCGATCCAGGGGATCACCATCGACCAGCCTTCCACACAGCGCAATCGGTAAATCCGCTCCTCCATCGCGCCCCACTTCATGAGGTCTTCGAGGTTCACGCGCCCGGTTTTTTTCACCAAGCCTTCGATCTCTACGGACCAAGGTTGGGTCACCAGGGTGTGGGCCCGTTTGGCCGGATCGGATTTGTCCGTACCGAATTCGTAAAAATTGTTGTAAGTCGTAGCGTCTTTGTACGCGGTGAGCTTGTCCATCGTCACGGCCCCTGCCACTGCCGATGACACTGCGGACAAAGCGGCCAATTGGCCCGCACGCGGGGTTTGCGCATGGGCCTCACGCATGCCCCAGGCTGTCAATGCCACGCCAGCCGAGCCTGTGGCCAGTTGGCGGATGAGGTCACGTCGCGACTGGTAGACCGATTCAGGGGTGATTTCACTTGGGCTGGCGTGCTGAAATCCCGACTTGTTGAGTTGAATGATCATGAGCGGTCCTGATTTGGGCTGAAAATGCTGGTGTATTCTGTACTTTTTTCGACCCCCTTGCCCAAGGCCTGTCTGCCAACAAGGCAGCCGCCATGCATCCTGCGATCAGTTTGTTGATCTATGTGGTCATCACAATCCACATCGCCTTGCCTTTGGGTACTTGGCTGCTGGCAGCCCGTCGCCATGAGCCCCCCCCCGCTTGTGATTCATCTGGACTTGAGGTCAAAAGTGATGCCATGCGTACACGGGCCAAAGAACACGACCAACTGCTGATGCTCAATGTGTGTGTTGCCTGGCAAGGCCAGTGAGATGGTCAGCAACCTGCGATGCCCCATGATCCGGGGGCAAGACCAAATGGATGCGGTGGACCCGCACAAAGCACAGCTGGCTGTCTTTCCCATCTTGCAGGGTGAAGCCATTCAAAGACATATCGCTCTTCTCAAACAAGATGACGTGCCCGCAGGTCCCATCACAGCGTACCGTAGCTGTGCAGACCACTCAGAAACATGTTGACGCCCAAGAACGCAAAGGTGGTCACGGCCAAACCCATCAACGCCCACCAAGCAGCCACGGTGCCGCGCAGCCCTTTCATGAGCCGCATGTGCAGCCACGACGCATAGTTGAGCCACACGATCAACGCCCAGGTTTCTTTGGGGTCCCAGCTCCAGTAACCACCCCAAGCCTCGGCAGCCCACAAAGCACCCAGCACCGTGGCAATCGTGAAGAAGGCAAAACCAACTGCAATCGACTTGTACATCACGTCGTCCAGCACTTCGAGTGCGGGCAAACGCTCTGCAATGCGACGACGACCCCACAAGATGCCCGCAACAATCAAAGCAGACAGGCCAAAATAAATCACCCAATAACTGCTGCCACCATCGACCGCGGATTTGCGAAACACCAACGGTTCAAAGCACAGCACAATGCCCAACAACCACAGCGGAGCGAGCTTGTACCAACGCGTCTCGCCAGCGGTCTGCTTGATCAGGTAAGCAAAAGCCACCATCGCAGCCAAGGCAAAGGTGCCGTAGCCAATGAAGTTGGCCGGCACGTGCAGCTTCATCCACCAGCTTTTGAGTGCAGGCACCAGTGGTTGAATCGCATGTGCCTCGCGCACCAAGGTGTACCAAAGCAAAAAACCCACCGCAGCACTGACCACCAGCATCACAAACGCCCCCATGGCACGGGTGCGGTAATGGTCTTCATAGTACAAATAAAAGCCTGCTGTCATCCAGCAAAACATGATAAACACTTCATAAAGATTGCTGACCGGAATGTGCCCCACATCCGGTCCAATCAAATAGCTCTCATACCAGCGCACCATGGTGCCAATCAAGGCGAGCGCCACGCCCACCCAAGCCATTTTGCTGCCCAGGGATTCCAACTGGTCACCCTGTCCGCGTATGAACATGCCGGCCCAGTAAAAGACGGTGCTGATGAAAAACACCATGCTCATCCACAGGATCGCAGATTGACTGGACAAGAAATACTTGAGCCCAAACACCTGCTCGGCGCGGGCCAAATCACCCTGGTAGGCATTGATGGCAAACAAGGACAAACCCGCGACGACCAGCATCAAGGTGCGCATGGGGCGCCAAAACCAGGCCAAAGCCACAGCAGCTGGAACGCTGGCCACCAAAATACATTGCTCATACACATCCATCGACTGGCTGTAACGGCTGAAGGCAAACACCATGCCCAGCACGGCCAACAAGGCAAAGCCCCAGTCGAGCGCACTGCGGCGAGAAAAATACCCGGGGTTCAAAGTCACAGTTTTAGTCATGCGGTTTTCTCGGCACGACCCAGTAAACGGGTCGTCAGTTGGTCAAATTCACGGTCCACATCGAGGGTTTTGCGATTGGACGACATGGCCATCGTGGCTTGGACGCCATCACCTTGAGGCGACAGCCAAATCCACAAACGGCGTTCACGCACATAGAGCATCGCAAAAACACCCAGAATCAGGAAAAAGCAACCCAGATAAACCACATTTTTGCCCGGGGCTCTGGCCACCTGGAACACGCTGGCTTGGACCTGTTTGAAGTCTTTCAACAAAAAGGTCATGGGGGCAGGGTAAAAAGGCGCATCGGACAGCGCAAGCACCGATTGAGACATGTAGCCTTGCACCTTATCAGCAGGCAAGGGCTTGGCTCCAACTTGCTCCCGCGCAGCAGCATCCAGTTCCAACAAGGCCCCATTCAAAATGCGCACAAACATCTCACCGGCACGGGCACGTTCAGCCTCAGGCACATTGGCTTCCAAGAAGTCAGCCAAAGCCTGCAAGCCCGCTACTTTTTTGCCTTTGATTTCTTCCTGTCCGGCAAACAGGCCCAAGGCACGAGCGGCCGACCCGGCCAATTGCTGCGTCAACTCCGGACGCTGCGGATCCACTGCTTTGCGAGCGTAACGCTGAACCGCACGCTCACGCAGAACAGGGTCGGCCAAAGCCGAACGCAAGCGCACAAAACCATCCAAATTCCCATCCTCATCGGCTGGAGGCCTCAGGTATCGGTAGGGCTCACTGGGGGTCTCGCGCATGCCCAGCAAGAACACAGGGACACCATCACCCGCATCCACAGGCAACATGTAATTGTTGTATTCGCGGGCTTGGCCAGCTGCATCGCGCAGTTTGTAGCTCACGCTCGGGCCCACATTGCGCAGTTCTTTGGTTTGGGTCGTTTTGTGTCCAGCACCCAAACGCTGGTCAATGGCGCTGCGCAAATCCACTTTGCGCACATCCGCGCCCTGACCTTGCGCGCCATTACCCGACATGTTCTCCACGTTGATCACCCGAAGCCCGGTGAACTCCAAACTCATCTTCTCGGCACCATTGCTCAATTCGGTGCTGCCCCCAATCGTGCCATCCACTTCAAAAGGACGTGTGGCAGCGGTCATGGGCACCGCCTGCAGCTTGACGCTGGAACCTCCGTCATCAAAACTCGATTGGTAAATCTCAATGCCCTTGTAGCTCACCGGGTGGTTCACCTCGGTACGGGCGGCGATTTTTTCGCCCGTGGCTTTGTCGTGGATCACGATGTCACTGGCAAACACCTTGGGCATGCCGGTCGAGTAGTACTCCACAATGAACTTCTTCAGTTCAATTGAAAACGGCAACTCTTGCAACAAGATGCCACTGGACTGACTCAAGATGGCCGTGCTGGAGGCAGTGTCCTCGGCCACCATCAGGTTTCCCCGGAAAGCCGGGTTGCGCTCGGACAGGCGGTGCTGCGCGGGCACATCGGCAATCAGGCCGCCGCCGCTGTAAATGGCTTTGCCACCAAACCACATCTGGGCGCGTACGATCAAATCACCATCGAGCAATCCACCCACACACACCAAAACGATGGCCGAGTGGGCCGCGATGTAACCGAGCTTGTTGGCCGCTCCTGCTTTGGCCGCCAGCATCCAACCCGTGCCTTGTGCGGTCTCGCGCGATTGCAGCTTCACTTTCCAGCCGCCTGTGGCCAGCAACTGTCCCAGACGGGTCGCAGCAGCTTCGGGCGTTTCATGCAACGTGCCTTCTGCCTTGTGATGAAAAGCCTTGAGGCTTTGCTCTCGGATGTTTTCTTTATAGGTCTTGAGATCGGCCAGGATCTTGGGCGTGTTGCGTGCGATGCACAAACTGGTGCTGAGCACCAAGAACGCCAGAATCAACAAGAACCACCACGCGCTGTACACCGCGTTGAGTTTCAAAACTGTAAAAATTTCTGCCCAGAAAGGCCCGAACTGGTTGACGTAGTTGGTCGCGGGTTCGTTCTGTTTGAGTACCGTACCAATGACCGATGCAATGCAAATGATGGTCAACAGCGAGATCGCAAACCGCATGGACGACAACAACTCCAGCAGGACTTGTGAGCGGGGTGCGCCACGTTCAGATTCGGGGCTGGAGGTGACAGTCGTCATGGTGAAAAAGTGCTCTCAGGCAAACAAAGACGGGGCCTCGCCCGCCACAAACAAAAAAGGCCGGATACCCGGCCTTGATTGGTCACATCACAAGCGGGATACCGATTGTGGCTCAGCCCGATGATGGCTGAATGAAGACCCCATGCGCCCAAGGGATTGCCTAAGGCGAGGTCTGAAATGCGTTCAGCGCAGACCTGCGATGTAATCTGACACAGCCTTGATTTCACGGTCGTTCATCTTGGCTGCGACCTGTGTCATCTGTACGCTGTTTTTACGAATGCCATCACGGAACTGGACCAGCTGGGCGGCGGTGTAGTCAGAATGCTGACCCGACACGCGGGGGTATTGGGCAGGCATGCCCGCGCCGTTGGGCGAGTGGCAGCTGACGCAAGCGGTGATCTGGCGGTCTGGAATGCCCCCACGGTAAATGCGCTCACCCAAGGCCACTGTGTCTTTTTCTTTGGCGAAACCTGGCTTGGCAGGCTTGGATGCGAGCCAATAGCTGATGTTGCGCATGTCGTCGTCAGTCAATGCAGCGACCATGCCGCTCATCACGGCGTTGGCGCGTTTGCCTGATTTGAACTCTTGTAACTGCTTCATCAGGTATTCAGGGTGTTGCTGCGACAGCTTGGGGTTGACCGGGGTGGTCGAATTACCGTCAGCAGCGTGGCAAGCGACGCACATGGCAAATGCGGCTTCACCTTTGGCCAGATCAGGCTTAGCTGCGGCTGCGGGTGCAGCGGGATTGGCCAATGCAGAACCCGTCATAAAAGCGAACAAGGTGGCAGAGATCAGAAAAGAGGCAAGAGACTTCATGGTCGTCGTCCAAAAGTTGGAAGAATGGGCGCAAAACCCAAGGATTCTACAATGAGGCCTTCGTCAGTTTCCTGACGATCCAAGGTCCCCCTGATTTATGAGCTCCAGCCCCCGCATTTCCAACTCTTTGCCCCAGGTTGCACCGGCCACACCACCAGTGGTCACGCCCATGGGCTGGATGCACACCGCACGTTTTTTAACCACTGCCGCGCAACTGCACCATTTGCCCGCGATGGACACCCCTGAAATCGCTTTTGTGGGCCGCTCCAATGCCGGCAAATCCACCTGCATCAACACCCTGACACAGAAAAAGCAACTGGCTTTTGCCTCCAAGAAACCCGGACGTACCCAGCACATCAACCTGTTTGCACTGGGCAAACAAGGTATCACCGACGCGGTGTTGGCCGACTTGCCCGGCTACGGCTACGCCGCCGTGGCCAAGATGGACAAGCTGCGCTGGCAGCAGGTCATGGCCAACTATTTGGTCAGCCGCGAAAACCTCAAGGGCATCGTGATGATGTGCGACCCGCGCCACGGCCTCACGGAACTTGATGACATCCTGCTCGAAGTGATTCGTCCTCGCGTCGAAGAAGGCCTGAAATTCTTGATCATTTTGACCAAGGCCGACAAACTCACCCGTGCCGAGCAGGCCAAAGCCTTGTCGATTGCGCGACTGCAAGCCGGAGGTGGCGAGGTGAAACTCTTTTCTGCTTTGAAAAAGCAAGGCGTGGACGAAGTCGCCAAACTGCTCTGGGACTGGACCCATCCTTCCGAAGGTGCAGCCGCACCGGTGCCCACCGAGCCGCCTGAAGAAGAACCCGAAGCCCAGGACGAGTGAGCCGCAGCGTTTCAGCGTTTAACAGCGCCGGATCACCACCCCAAAGGACTGATCTCACAGTGCCCACACCCCCAAACACCTTTCAAACTTGGCAGCAAGACCTGCCGCACGGCATCACCTTGAGTTGCCGCGCTTGCGGTGATCGGGGCCGCCCAGTGCTGATGTTCTTGCACGGCTTTCCCGAAGCCGCCTGGGTTTGGGACCCTTTGCTGGTGCACTTTTCGAAACCCGAAAACGGCGGCTACCGCTGCGTGGCCCCCAACTTACGCGGCTATGAGCGCTCCAGCACGCCAGACGACGTCAAGACCTACCGAACCAAATATCTGGAGCAAGACATCTTGGCCTTGATCGACCATGAATCGGGCCCTGCCCCGCTGGCCGCTTTGGTGGCCCACGATTGGGGGGGTGCGGTGGCCTGGAGCTTGGCCAACCAGCACCCTGAACGGCTGCACCAGCTGGTCATCGTCAACTCCCCCCACCCCGGTCCTTTCCTTAAAGCCTTGCAAAGTGACCCAGCGCAACAAGCCGCCAGCGCTTACATGAACTTTCTGGTGCGGCCCGATGCCGCTGAACAACTGGCGACCAATGACTTTGAAAGGCTGCTGGGTTTTCTGAACGGACAGGACAGCGAATCGCCATCCCTCACACCAGCACCCGGTGCTCACGCGCGCGAACCAGCCCGCTGGCTCACCGCCGAGGTCAAATCACGCTACCACCAAACTTGGCAGCACGGTCTGCAAGGTGGTCTCAACTATTACCGGGCCTCTCCCTTGCGTCCTGCCACAGCGCAAGACCCCGGCGCATCAGCGGTTCAGCTCCCGCCAGAAGCTTTGCACATCGGCACGCCCACGCTGGTGCTGTGGGCACAAGACGACATCGCCTTGCTACCTTGCCTGACCGAGGGCCTGGCGCAGCATGTACCCGATTTGAAACTGGTGCCGATTGCCAAAGCCAGCCACTGGGTGGTGCATGAAAAACCCGGGCGAGTCATCCGAGAAATCACCGGATTCTTGAAACCCCCACCACTTCAGTAAAAGCCAGACTCGCCTTGAGGTCGGGTCTTGAAGCGCTTGTGCACCCAGTAGTATTGCTCGGGCATGGTGCGCACCCAGTCGGCCAACAAGGCATTCATTCGGGCGGTGTCTTGCGCCAAGTCGGTGGTCGGGAAATCGTTCAATGGCTCATGCACTTGAATGTCGTAGCCATGGGGCGTCATGCGCGTCACCACCGGCACCACACGCGCACCCACCACCCTAGACAAGCGCGACAACGAGGGGACCGTGGCCGCTTGCTCAACACCCATGAATGGCACAAAAATCGACTCACTTCGCCCAAAATCCATGTCAGGCGACAGGTGTAATGGTTCACCTTTCTTGAGGCCCGTCAGAATCTGACGCATGCCCTGGTGCCGGAAGTACGGCCGAACGTTCCCTGAACGCTCGCGCCCTTGACGCACCCAAGCCTCCACCTTCGGACGGGACTGCGCCACAAAAATGAAGGCAATCGGGCCGGGCACCTCCATGGAGACCGCCATACCGCCTGCATCCAGTCCCACAAAATGAGGGGCAAACATCACCAAAGGCCCCGGTTGCTTCAAAGCCTGCAGGTTCCCCACCCAACGGAGGCGTTTGCGCACCAACGATTCAGGCGCATGCCAAAGCCAAGAACGGTCAAGCACCGACTGGCCAAAGGCCACAAAGTGGCGGTAGGCCAAGACCTCACGCTCCAGCATTGACAATTCGGGCATGCACTTTTGGAGGTTGACGACGACGATACGTCGTCGCTCACGGGCCAAATGCCAAAGCAACCAACCCAAACCATGGCCCGCCGCTCGCACCCACGGTAAGGGCATGTGTGCAAACAAGCGCAAAAAAACGATCAACAAATACACCATGGATTCAACAAATCAGACCGACGCAGGTCGAGGTTTTTTATAACGGGCATAGCCCCAGATGTATTGCGATGGGCACTGCAAGATCATCGACTCCATGGCCTGATTGATCTGCACCACGGCAGTGTCCAGATCGTCCGACAGGACATGCCCCAGCGCTTGCGTGTGCAAGCGGTAACCACGGGCCCAAGGCAAACGTTCACCCCAGATCAGCACCACACGCGCACCTGTTTGCAATGCCAGCCGGGCTGCCAAGGTCATGGTGTAAGCCGGTTGCCCAAAAAATGGTGCCCACTGCCCCAGGCCCTCCGGCGGTACCTGATCAGGCAACAAGCCCACAGCACGCCCCGAACGCAAGGCCTTGATCATTTGCCTGACCCCCGCCAAGGTGGTGGGCACAGCCTCCAACCCCGGACGCTGCCGCGCCAACGCCATGACCTCACCCAAACCCGCATGGCGAGCGGGGCGGTACAACACGGTCAAGGGTCCGTGTTGCGCAGAAAAGCGCAAGGCCAGTGCCTGGGCCGTGATCTCAAAACAGCCCATGTGGGGTGTCAAAAACAACACACCTTGACCGCTGGCATAAGCCTCCACGGCTGCACGGTCATCGGCCCACGTCAGATGGGGGGGGCACCCCAACCACAAGCGCGGCAATTCGGCCGACATGCGCCCTGCTTGCCCCACAGCGCCCAGCACAGCGCGCCACCCCAGGCCCGCCCGAGCCACGTTGTCCAAAAATCGGCGTCTGTACCGGCGTGAAAAACACCAAGCCAGCCAGCCCCCTACACTGCCCAAGGCGTGCAACACCCACAAGGGCCAACGGGAAAAGAAACGAAACCAACGCAACATGGGGGTGATTTTGCCCTGAAAGGACGCTCGCCTTGGTCCGGCAACACAAAGCCAGTGCTTGGCTGCCCAACAGTTGCAGCGAGACGACCCAGGCCGCCATGATGCTGAGCTTATCGGTGGGCACCATCCTGCGCATGCTGGAAAACGGCGTTTTCAAGGCCTACATCACCCAAATTGGACGCCGCCGAATCCTGTCCTCGTCGCTTAACCTGTGGTGAGCAAGGTTTTTCGCCCCCACAGGCCCACACGAACAGCCCCTGCATCTGGCCCAAAGTATCCAATGTTTCGACGGCACATCAGCCCCCACTGGGGTCATGGCTACATGCTGGGCCACAAAGACGAGAACGGCACCGATGTGCACCGACCGACCCAGCAGTAAAAAGTGCCGGGCACTTGAAATCAATCCAAATGCCCTTATGATTAGCACTCGAAGGAGTTGAGTGCTAACAATCACCTCTCCTCAAATTTCAGTTGCACCTGATGGGTGCATTTGTTTTAACCCTTGTTTCAAATCCAGGAGATTCCATGAAACTGCGTCCTTTGGGCGATCGCGTGATCGTCAAGCGTATCGAAAGCGAAACCAAAACAGCCTCGGGCATCGTGATCCCCGATTCGGCTGCTGAAAAGCCAGATCAAGGTGAAGTCTTGGCCGTCGGCCCTGGCAAAACCAACGACAAAGGCGATCTGAAAGCCTTGACCGTGAAAGTCGGCGACCGCGTGTTGTTCGGC
>CAYRBW010000055.1:0-12126 GCA_964422575.1 uncultured Limnohabitans sp. | reverse complement strand
GTACTGCGCCCTTACACCGCCTTCAAACTCAGCCTGCGTTTGCCCCCTTTGGTAGATGCCGCGCAAGCCGTGGCCGAGATGAAAGCCTTGCTCGAAGACAACGCGCCGTACCAGGCCAAAGTGACGTTTGAATCAGGCGGCGGTGCCACCGGCTGGAACGCACCCGACACCTTGCCGTGGTTCGAGCAAGCCCTGAACAGTGCCAGCCAGTCACACTTTGGCGCGGGGGTGGGTTACATCGGCCAAGGCGGCACCATCCCGCTCATGAACATGTTGAGCGCGGGCTTCCCTAAAGCACAAATGATGGTGTGTGGCGTGCTCGGCCCCAAGAGCAACGCGCACGGACCGAACGAGTTCTTGCACGTGCCCTACGCCAAAAAACTCACCGCCGCCGTGGCCGAAGTCATGGCCCGCATGCCATGATGTTCGGGCAGCCGCTTTCCATCTCGCGACCGAGCGTCTCTGCCCTGCAAGGCACAGCAGGTCAGTTGACGGTTTATGACTGGCTCTTGCCTGCGGAACAGCCTTTGGGCACTGTACTGTTGGTGCACGGCTTGGGCGAGCACGCCGGGCGCTATGGTGAATTGGCGGCGAACTTGCACCAATGGGGTTTTGCGGTCCGCGCGTATGATCAGCAAGGCCATGGCCAATCCGAAGGCGCACGCGGCGACATGTTGCGCCCCGGCAGTTTGCAAACTGATTTGTGCCATGTGATTGACGACACCAAGCAGCAAGCCGATTTGGCCAACATCCCCCTCATCTTGTTGGGCCACAGCATGGGCGGTTTGGTCGTGGCGCGCACGCTGGCCGAACAACTGCGCGCAGTGGATGCAGCGGTGTTGTCCTCTCCGGCGCTGGGGGCCTTCCCCACCTTGTTTCAAAAAATGCTGCTGGCCACCTTGCCGCACGTCGTGCCCCACCTGCGGGTGGACAATGGTCTGAAAACAGAATTCGTGGCACGCGACCCCGATGTCATCAACGCCTACTCAGCCGACCCGATGGTGCACCGTCGTATCTCCACAGGCTTGGCTGCATGGATCATGAACAACGGCACCCAAACGCTTGAGGATGCTGCGCAGTGGTCAGTCCCCACATTGCTGCTTTATGCAGGCCAGGATCGGTTGGTGAACCCACAGGCCAGCGCCGACTTCGCACAAGCGGCACCCCAAGATGTGGTGCAGGCCCAGTGCTTTGACACCATGTACCACGAGATCTTCAACGACCTCTACCGCACGCAGGTGTTCGCCGCGCTCAAGCGCTGGTTGCTTGCACGCTTTTCTGTTTGATCACCATCCACACCAACGCCAGCCCCGTCAGAGCTACGGGCAGCAAGGAGCCGATGTTCAGCCACACCCAACCCTGTGTGGTGACCAAAGCACCCGAAGCAAACGAAGTAATGGCCATGGTCGCGAACACAAAAAAGTTGATGGCCGCCTGACCCCGGTCTTTTTCAGCAGGAGTCCAGGCTTTCATGGCCAGCGTGGTGCTGCCCGTGAACAGGAAGTTCCAGCCCAAACCCAGCAAAAACAGCGAAATCAAGAACTGGTGCAATTCAACACCGGACAAGGCAATGGCGATGCAAGCGAAGTTGATCACAACGCCCACCGCCATGATCTGCAAGGTACCAAATTTCTTGATCAAGTGGCCTGTGAAAAAGCCCGGTGCGAACATGCCAATCACATGCCACTCCAGCACCAGCGCCGCATCGTCAAAACTGAAACCACACACCTGCATGGCCAAGGGGGTAGCCGCCATAAGCAGGTTCATCACGCCATAGCTCAAAGCGGCTGCAGCCGCCGCCACAAAGAACACCGGCTGACGCATGATCTCGCCCAAAGGACGGCCCACACTGTCGCCCGGCTTTTTGGCAGGCACGGCAGGAAACCGGATAAAGCTCATGCACACCATCGCCAACACCGCCACAACCCCCAAGGCCAAGTAGGCCCCGAGAAACGGCGTTTCATGCAGGGTGCGGGTGCGCGAAGCCAAGTTAGGCCCGACGATGGCACCGATCAAGCCCCCAGCCAACACCAAGGACACGGCCTTTTCTCGGAAGCTGTCAGCGGCCAACTCGGCGGCTGCAAAACGGTAGAGTTGACCATTGGCGCTGTAATACCCAGCAATCACCGTGGCCGCGACCAACAGCCAAAAGTTGTGACTCCAAGCGGCATAAGCGGCCAGCAGCGCCGAAAACAAGGCCACAGCCAAGCCCAACTGAAAGGACACCTTGCGCCCCCAACGCGATTGGCTTTTGGCCACCAGCCCCGTCGACACAGCACCGCCCACCACGTAGCCCATGACGGGCAAGGTCGCCATCCAGCCCAACGGCGCGATGCTCAAGCCCACCAAGCCATTGATGGCAATGAAGGTGACGTTGTTGGTCAGGAACAGGCCCTGGCAAAGCGTGAGGAGGAGGAGGTTGGCGTTCATGCCAAGCAGTGTATCGTCACTTGCTTATAAATAAGCGTCACGCAAAGCGCACGCAATGCCCCTTGCGCTCAGGCGTGCAAGGTCAAAAGGGCCAACACGGCCAGCGGCGCGGTCTCGGCGCGCAACACGCGTAAACCAAGCGTCACGGGCTCAAAACCTGAGGCCAGTGCGACAGCTTCTTCGTGTGGGCTGAGGCCTCCTTCAGGTCCACTGAGCACAGTAACCGGTTCCGCATTGCCATGGCTCACAGCGCTGCTCGCCAACTCTGCCAAGGGCCGTGTCCCTTCAGACAACGACAGCACCCAGCGCGCGCCAGGCGGGGCCTTTTTGAGCCATTCGTGCAGGCTCACGGCCGGGTGAATGGTGGGCACGCGGTTGCGCCCACACTGCTCGGCGGCGGCCACGGCCACGCCTTGCCAGTGCGCCAGCTTTTTGTCCGCTCGCTCGCCTTTGAGCTTGAGCACACTGCGCTCTGCCACCAGTGGTGTGATGCTGGCCACGCCCAGCTCGGTGGCTTTTTCGACCAACCAGTCCATGCGGTCGTTGGCGGTGATGCCTGCCAACAAGTGCACGGCGCTGGCCGCTTCACGCTCAATCGGGTGGTGTGCACCCACCTCGACATCGACATCGCTGCGGCCCATGCGAGTGACAGTGGCGTCGAACTCGCCGCCTTCCCCGTTAAACAAGACGATCACATCGCCCGGTTGCATGCGCAGCACCTGCACATGGCGGGCCACGCCAGCGGGCAGACTGAGGGCCAGTCCGGTGTGCAGGGGAGCGGGGCAGTGAAAGCGCGGCATGGATGACTTACATCCGACCGTAGGCAAAACCGACTTGGGGCGTGGAGCCCTCGATCTCGTCGATCACCTTGAGCAAAGGACCCAACTCACGGTAGCGATCACAAGCTTTGCGGATGTAGTGGATGAAACGGGGTGCATCGGCCAGGTACTTGGGTTTGCCGTCACGCAAGGTGAGCCGGGCAAAAATGCCCGCCACTTTGAAGTGGCGCTGCAGGCCCATCCATTCGACAGCGCGGTAGAACGCGCCAAAGTCGCTGTGCCAGTCTTCAAAGTCCATCAACCCGGTCTTGCGGGCTTTTTCCCAATAGCGGATGGTGACGTCCAACACAAAGTCTTCGTCCCAAGTGAGGAAGGCATCGCGCATCAAGCTGGCCACGTCGTAAGTGACGGGACCATACACCGCGTCCTGGAAGTCCAGCACACCCAGTTGCTTGCTCTGCGGGCCTGTTCCGTGGGGCATCATCAGATTGCGCGGCATGAAGTCGCGGTGCACATAGACGCTCGGTGCGGCCAGATTGCGCTGCACGATCAGGGCAAAGGCCTTATCCAGGGTCTCTTTGTCTTTGCCTTCGAGTTGCACTTTTTTGTGCTGCCCCAGATACCAATCAGGAAACAAGCTCAACTCGCGATTCAGCAAGGCCGCGTCGTAAAGTGGCAGCACGCCGGGGCGCGAGGCCAGCTGCCATTGCACCAACACATCAACGGCCTGCATGTACAGGCCGTGGTTGGCTTGCGGACGCTGGGCGTCAATGACCGACATCATGGTGGCGTTGCCCAGGTCGGTCAGCAACATGAAGCCATGGGTCTCGTGCCAATCCAGCACCTCGGGGGCGTTCAGTCCCGCACCTTTCATCAAGACCGCGATCCGGACAAACGGCTCCGAGTTCTCTTTGTCTGGCGGAGCGTCCATGACGATGCGGCTGTGACCTTGTTGCGTGTCCACCCGCAAGTAACGACGAAAGCTGGCATCGGCCGAGGCAATACGCAAGGTGTCTGGCAAAAGTCCCTGCGCGGCAGCGATGCCTGCGATCCAGTGCTGGAACAAACCCTGACGCACAGGATCGGCCCAACTGACTTCAGAAACAATTGCGGGCGAAGGAATTGGGGATAAGGAGGGGTGGCTCATGGATAATCCCATTCTACAAAGCCTGTTGGCCCACACTCAGGGCAAAGTCAGGCGACTTCTTTTCCCAATTTTCCCCAATTTGTGGCCCTCCATTCCGTTTCTTCATCCCTGTTGTTGACGCCTGCAGCCATTTCGACCCCACGCACTGTGGCGGTTGCGGCAGCCTTGTTGACGCTGGGCGTCAGTTGGGCCCAAACACAGCCAAGCGGCTTGACCTTGCACAGCAGCCCATTGCTCGAAGAAAAAGTCTCTGAGCGTCAGCAATCGGAGGGGGCGGTCTTTGTGAAAGGCCAGCAGATCACGGCCCGCCCGGACATGGATTTGGTCATTGAAGGGCAATCTCAAATTCGGCGCCCCGGCTTGACCGTGCATGCTGAAAAACTGGACTACGACCAGACACAAGATGTGGTCAAGGCCTCGGGCAATGTCCGAGTGAGCACGCCAACCAGTGTGTTCTCAGGCCCTCGGCTGAATCTCAAAGTGGACAGCTTTCAGGGCATCTTTGAAAAACCCGATTTTGAGCTGTACAGCACAGGCGGCTATGGCCAAGCGGCTGAAGTGGAGTTTGTTGACCACAAGCGCACGGTCATCCGCCAAGCCAGTTACACAACGTGCCGCCGGACACCTGGGCCGGAATGGTTACCCGAGTGGCTGCTGAAAGCCACGCAACTGACGATCGATGAAGGTGAGTCCAGCATCGAGGCCAAAGGGGTTCAGTTCCGTTTTCAAGATGTTCCGATTTTTGCAGCACCCTCTGTCAGTTTGCCTTTATCAGGGGAAAGAAAATCGGGCCTGCTGCCCCCTTTGCTCAGCATCGACACGGTCAACGGCATCGAGATCGCACAGCCTTACTATTTTGACATTGCACCCAACCGCGATGCGACGGTGATCACCCATGTGATGAGCCAACGCGGCATCGCAGCAGACTCGGAATTTCGCTATTTGGAGCAGGACTACAACGGCCACATCCGCTTGAACCTGATGCCCTCCGACAAATTACGTGACGACCGCCGCTGGGGACTGTCCAGCCAACACCAAGGCGACATCGACACCAGACTGGACAGCGTAGGAAAAATTGCTCTGGGCTTGACCGTGAATCGGGTCAGCGACAACAACTACTGGCGAGACTTTTCGCGCTCAGGGCTGTCTGGCCAGACTTTGACACAGCGTGTTTTGCCATCAACGGGTGTTTTGTCATGGGCCCGAGGTGACTTGAGCATGACCGCGCAAGTACAGCGCTGGCAAAACCTGCAAGATGCCGCGCCACCTTATGACAGGGCACCACAAATCACCATGCGCTACGGCCAATGGAATGCCGAAGGGCTGGATTGGTCGGTGATCGCCGACACCACACGGTTTGAGGCCGACTATTCACGTGTGGCCAGCCTCACTGGCACGCTGGCGCGCAACGGTGAGCGAAGCTACGTACAGGCACAAGTGAGCCGCCCATGGATTCGTCCTTGGGGGTTTTTCACACCCAAAGTGCAGCTTCATGCCACGCGCTATCAAATGGATCGCGCACTCAACAACGGTGCCTTGTCCGTGAATCGTGTCCTGCCGACCTTCAGTGTGGACTCTGGCCTGATTTATGAACGCGAGACCCGTTGGTTTGGTCGTGATGTGCTCCAAACCCTGGAGCCCAGAGCGTTTTACGCTCGCACACCTTATAAAAATCAGGCCATGCTGCCGGTGTACGACAGTGGCGCCACCGACTTCAACCTCTCCACCATGTTCAGCGAAAACGCCTACGTGGGTCAGGACCGCTTGGTGGACAACGACGCACTGACTTTGGGCCTGAGTAGCCGATTTCTGGACGCGGCCACGGGCGCTGAGATGCTGCGTGTGGGCGTGGCCCAAAGAATCAGATTTTCGGACCAACAGGTGGTCCTGCCCGACCAAACGTCCAACATGACCGGTCCGAGCGATATTCTTTTAGGTGCAGGCATTCGCTGGAATGACCGTTGGTCATTTGACGCCACCGTTCAGGCCAAAAACCAGACACACGAAATCAGCCGAACCACCCTCCAAGGACGGTACAGCCCCAGCCCTTACCGCGTCATCAACTTGGCCTACCGCGCCAACAACCAACTCAGCCCCACAACCGAGTTTATGGACGTGGGCTGGCAATGGCCTCTCAGTGACCTGATCGGTAAAACCAACCGTCAAGCAGAGTCGGCCTGGACCCGCAGTTCTGGACAAGGCTTGGGACCTGACCGCTGGTACACCGTGGGTCGGCTCAACTACAGTCTGAAAGAACGCAGCCTGGTGGACACCTTGGTGGGTCTCGAATACGATGCCGGATGCTGGTTGGGTCGGGTCGCTTTTGAGCGACTGCAAACCAACATTTCAACTGGCAGCCCCACCAGCTCGACCAGTCGCATTCTTTTCCAACTCGAATTCGTCGGTTTTGCACGCGTTGGCATCAGCCCTTTAAAGCACCTCAGTGACAACATTCCCCGCTACCAATACCTGCGCGACAGCGCGGTTCAACCCAGTCGGTTCCAGCACTATGAATGATCTGTTTTCTCCCGCCCGTTCAGCTTTGCTGGCGTCCATCCTGGGAGCAGTCAGCCTGCTCCATCCTTCAGGCACCTGGGCTCAAGCCTCCAAGCAGGTTATCCGCCAAGCCGACTTCATCGTGGCGGTGGTCAACTCCGAACCCATTACCAATCAGGAAGTCCAAGTATTGCGCCAGCGCTTGGCCAAAGAGGCATCGGGGCGTGGCATCACACCATCCAACAGTGAACTCACCCAATTGGCGATTGAGCAGCTGATCAATGAGAAGGCGCAGTTGCAGCAAGCACGCGAAGCGGGCATTAAAATTGAAGACGACGCCATCGAACAAGCTGAACTCAATGTTGCAACCAGCAACCAATTGACGCGCGAGGAGATGCACAAACGCTTGGCACAAGACGGCATCGCGCTGAGCACGTTTCGCGAGCAATTGCGCACACAACTCACCTTGAGCCGCTTGCGAGAACGCGAAGTTGAAGGGCGCGTGCGCGTCAGCGATCTGGAGGTGTCTCAGTACCTGCGCGAACAGCTGCAAGCTCAAGCAGCCCAAGTCCCCGCTGAACTGAACCTGGGCATGATCTTGATTGCCGTACCGGAAAACAGCAGCGAATCAGAAACCAAGGCTTTGAGTGATCGTGCATCGGACATTGCACGTCGGGCGCATGGCGGTGAAAACTTTGCCGACTTGGCCAAAACCTTTTCCCAAACCACCGACCGCGGGGCCAATGGCGGCAACATGGGCCTGCGCCCTGCGGACCGTTACCCTGAGTTGTTCCTCAATGCCACCCGCAACTTGAAAGTGGGCGACATCTCTGCCCCTGTTCGATCCGCTGCAGGCTTTCACGTGCTCAAGGTCATTGAGCGCCGCCAAGCGACCACTTTGCTGGTCACCCAAACGCGTGCTCGCCACATTTTATTGAGGCCCTCTGCACAAATGTCGCAAGCCCAAGCCGTGGCCAAACTGACCGAAGTTCGGCAGGCTGTGGTGTCCGGCAAGGCGGATTTTGCCGCCCTAGCCCGCGAGATGTCGCAAGACGGCAGCGCACAGCAAGGTGGCGACCTGGGCTGGGCCAACCCCGGCATGTTTGTGCCTGAATTCGAACAAGTCATGAAGCTCTTGCGCCCCGGCCAAGTCGGAGAGCCCTTGGTGTCACGCTTTGGTGTGCACCTGATCGAAGTGACAGACCGCCGCAATGCGCCCATGAGTGATCAAGATCAACACACCATGGCACGCAACGCCTTGCGCGAGAAGAAACTTGACGAAGCGTATGCGGCTTGGGTGCAGGACATCCGAGGTCGTGCCTATGTTGAGATGCGTGAACCACCCCAATGAAACACATCGCCCGCAAACGATTTGGTCAACACTTCCTGACCGATGGTGGCATCATCGATGCCATCGTGGACACCATCAACCCCGAAGCAGGTCAGCCCATGGTCGAAATCGGCCCGGGTTTGGCCGCATTGACACAGCCGCTGGTTGAACGCTTAGGCCATTTGACGGTGATCGAGTTGGACCGTGATCTGGCGGTTCGTTTGCGCGAACACCCGCACCTGTCGGTGGTGGAGTCCGATGTCCTGAAAGTCGACTTCCAGGCATTGGCAATGCAGATGCTGGCCAACGCCACGTCAACGGCCCCAAGGTCCAAAATTCGGGTCGTTGGCAATTTGCCCTACAACATCTCGACACCCATCTTGTTCCATCTGTTGGCGCAAGTTGACGTGATCGAAGACCAACACTTCATGCTGCAAAAAGAAGTGATCGACCGCATGGTGGCCAAGCCCGCCACCTCGGACTACAGCCGTCTGTCGGTCATGCTACAGTGGCGCTACAACATGGCCAATGTGCTCTTCGTGCCCCCCGAAAGCTTTGACCCACCGCCGCGCGTCGACAGCGCTGTGGTGCGCATGGTGCCCTTGGCCGAGCCGCCACAAGTCAACGTCAAAACTCTGGAAACACTGGTGCAAGTGGCCTTCAGCCAGCGCCGAAAAATTTTGCGCAACACGCTGGGCAAATGGCTCGAAGAAAAAGGTTTTGCAGGCACCTTTGACTTGCAACGCCGCGCGGAGGAAGTGCCCGTCGCAGAATTCGTGGCACTGGCTCAAGCGGTGTAAACCAGAGCAAACAACTGCGTCATACAGCAATGAAAAAGCCCGTCCATGACGGGCTTTTCTCGGGTGCCGACTGATCGACACCATGCGGGGTCAGGCTGCAGCGAGCCAGTAACCTGCATTAAATGGGCTGCTCATGCGCAGCGCCAAGGGCGACACGTCCACCAATTTGTCGGTGGGCATTTTTTCGCCTTCTTCGATCAATTCAGCCACAGTGGCGTCCTCGGTTTGTGCCTCAATCGCCCGTCCTGCTTGGCTATTTTGCGCAGAACGGGCTACAGAAAAGAATAGAAGCATCGGAAGGGTATCTTCCTTTCTCCCCAGTAGTCGGCGGTGTCACGGAAGATGTCCAGCAATTGCTCGCGGGCTTCTTTGTCAAATTTGACGTGCGCAGGAATCTGTTCCAGCACCACGATGAAACCAGGCTGTGGACCCGACTTGTGCAGTGGATCGGTCATACAGTCGTACAAGGCATCAAAGTTCTTGCCGAAGTGCGAAGGCAGAGTGAATTGCGCACCAATCAGGTCCAGCACATCTTGTTTGCTCTGGGCTTCGGCCAGGTTGGCATAAAGAAAGTGGTGGCCCAGGCCTTGGGCGGCTTCTTGCAAATCGCTCACGCGGTAAGCGCGAATCGACTGCACGATGTTGGACCGCACGCCCTTCAAGGGCGCCTCTTGGTCGTGACGAATCGGCGTATCCATCTCCGTGGTCTTTCTTTAGAGTCTAAAAATCAAGGCTTGTCGACGATCATGCGAAAACTCGCGTAATGGTCTTGTGTGTAATAACAGGTCTGTGGATTTCGGGGAATCTGGCCACCGCAAACGATGCGCCGCGCTCCGCGATGCTTCACGCCAGGTGTTCTGACGGTGTATTCACGGTAAAACCCCCGCACTTCGCGAGGCAGAAGACGCTCGCGATTGCCAAAAACTGTCCCGTCCTTTTCATATGGAAAAGGACCCCCCTTGCGGATGAGTTGGTACGTTTCTTGGCCTTCTCGCGGCAAATCTGTCTTCGACAAAGTCGATGGGATTTGGGCTTCGGTAGCTAAACGAGCTTGCACCCAAAAAGTGCAAATTGATAACATCAAACCCAAAAGCACCGGCATCCAGCGCTGTAGGGCGGTATTTTGTCGCGCCACCTTCATGAAAACACCTTTCAGAAGTCCCCGGGTTAACCCGAACACTCGAAGGCGCTAGTGTGAAGCAAAGCGCGTAAAAAAGCAAGCGAATGCCCAATAAACAGGCAAAGCCTGTCAGGGCACCCCCACATCAAGTGAGCGCTTGCTGTCGTTTTATGGCTTAACGCGCGGCATTGGCATCGGCCACAGTGAGTGCCGTCATGTTAACAATCCGGCGCACCGTGGTGCTCGATGTCAGGATGTGAACTGGCTTGGCTGCACCCAGCAAAACTGGTCCAACGGCGATGTTGCCACCGGCGGCCGTCTTGAGCAGGTTGTAGGCGATGTTGGCAGCATCAATGTTTGGCAAAACCAACAAATTTGCATCCCCTATCAGGCTGCTGTTGGGCATGATGGCGTGACGGGCTGCGGCATCCAGTGCGATGTCACCATGCATCTCACCATCCACCTCCAGCCACGGGGCATTTTTGCGCAACAAATCCAGCACATCACGCATTTTAATGGCGCTGGGCTGGTTGGACGAACCGAAGTTCGAGTGCGACAGCAAAGCCGCCTTGGGCTTGAGGCCAAAACGGCGCATTTCTTCGGCCGCCATGATGGTGAATTCGGCCAACTGCTCGGCAGTGGGGTCGTAGTTGATGTGGGTGTCGACCATGAAGACCTGACGACCCGGCAGCATCAAACCGTTCATGCAGGCGTAGGTGTTGACGCCTGAACGCTTGCCAATGACCTGATCGATGTAACTCAAGTGCATGGGGTTGGTGCCCCAGGTGCCGCAAATCATGCCGTCCACATCGCCTTTATGCAGCAACATGGCACCAATGAGCGAGAGTCGGCGACGCATCTCGATCTTGGCCATTTGTTCAGTGATGCCTTTGCGCTCGGTCAACCGGTGGTAGGTTTGCCAGAAATCGCGATACCGGTGGTCCAACTCAACATTGACCACGTCATAGTCCAGCTCTTCCTTCAGGCGCAGACCGAATTTTTGGATGCGCTCGGCGATCACGGCGGGCCGGCCGATCAGGGTTGGGCGGGCAATGCCTTCATCCACCACGATCTGGGCAGCGCGCAAGACGCGTTCTTCTTCGCCTTCGCTGTAGGCAATGCGTTTCTTCAAAGCGCGTTTGGCGGCCGTGAAGATCGGCTTCATCATGGTACCCGAGGCGTACACAAAGCCTTGCAAGCGTTCACGGTACGCGTCCATGTCCGCAATCGGGCGCGAAGCCACGCCGCTTTCGGCTGCGGCTTGGGCCACCGCCGGGGCGATCTTCATCATCAAGCGCGGGTCGAACGGCTTGGGAATGAGGTACTCCGGACCAAAAGCCAAAGGCTCACCCACATACGCGGCCGCCACCACTTCACTTTGCTCGGCCTGTGCCAATTCCGAAATGGCGTGCACCGCCGCAATTTCCATCTCGAGGGTGATGGTGGTCGCGCCGCAGTCCAAAGCCCCCCGGAAGATGTAAGGGAAGCACAAGACGTTGTTGACCTGGTTGGGGTAATCGGTGCGGCCGGTGGCCATGATGGCGTCATCGCGCACGGCCTTGACGTCTTCGGGGTTGATTTCGGGATTGGGATTGGCCAACGCAAAAATCAGCGGCTTGGCCGCCATGGATTGGACCATGTCTTGCTTGAGCACACCACCCGCCGACAAGCCCAGGAACACGTCGGCACCGGCGATCACGTCACGCAGCGTGCGGTGTTCGGTCTTTTGTACGAATTGAATTTTGTCTTCGTCCATCAACTCGGTGCGGCCTTCGTAGACCACACCCGCCAGATCGGTGACCCAAATGTTTTCGCGCGGAATGCCCAGCTTGACCAACAAGCCCAGGCAAGCCAGGGCCGCAGCGCCCGCACCCGAAGTGACCAACTTGATCTTCTTGGGGTCTTTGCCGACGATCTTCAAGCCGTTCAAAATGGCCGCACCCACCACAATGGCGGTGCCGTGCTGGTCATCGTGGAAGACCGGAATGTTCATGCGCTCACGCAGCTTGCGCTCGATGTAAAAG
>CAYRBW010000054.1:3103-12247 GCA_964422575.1 uncultured Limnohabitans sp. | reverse complement strand
CGGCGCAGTGCATCTCGTCGGGGCTGTGGTTTGGCTCAATTGATGACAGGCCCTAGCTTGACCAACCAAGTTTTCTAACCAAATGAGCCACTCATTGAAATGTGGACATGCGCTACGCATGACATCTAAGCCGATCTCACACGCGATCAGAGGCCCATGAAATGTTTTTTGATATGCGGGCATCGCGGCCTCAACCCTTTTGGATGGCGCGGTCTGAGGGCTGTCATTGATGTCTTCGGGACTGGCATGCGCTTTAGCAACGGAAACTAACTCAGTTATCGTGTTTTGGTTATCAGTCCATTCACTGAATTTTTCCGCCTGTGAAAAAAGCAGTGCCTCAAATTCATGGACTTGAACATACGGCAAAAAATTGCGCAGAGGGATGTCGGCTGCCATTTGCTGCTCCAAGTATTGAGCTTTCTGCTGCCCTGATCCCTGCACAGCAAGCGACTTACCCGGAAAGTCTGTGGGCAACGCATACAAATCAAACATGGTGGTGATCCACGCCGCTGAATCTTGCAAGCACAAGCGCTCAATTTGCGGCCTGACCTTGGCATAACTGCTCATGCCGCCCTTGTGTCCGGGACTGGTACTGACAATGATGGGGGTCATGTAAAGCCCCATGTGCGCGTAGTACGGTTGCAGCAATTCACGCACAAAAACCTCTTCTGTTTGCCCCTCCACCAGCAACTTGATTCGAGTCATCGTGAAGGCCTTCCACTCAGAAGGTTCTTCTTCCACAAATCACCCAAGCTGTATTCAGTCAACCACTCCTGCAGCTCGGCGCCTTCTGGGCGACTGAAGACCGATGCGCCTGCCTTCTTGTCCACGACAATCAGGTCTTCCAGTTCAAATTCATTGACCAGCTCAACGGATTGGGTGGAGATGATGAGTTGATGCTTGTCTGCCGCTGCCTTCATGAGCGAGCCTAAAACCGCAATGGCGAAAGGGTGCAGCCCCAGTTCGGGCTCGTCGATCAAAATAGCAGCAGGCATGAACGACTCAGGCTGCAACAAGACGGTTGCCAAACAGATGAAGCGCAAGGTGCCGTCAGACAATGCGCTGGCAGTAAATGGCACATCTTGTCCAGCTTCGGTCCATTCCAACTGGATTTTTTCGACGTTATCGACCGTTGGGCGTAAATGAAAATCACCAAAAAAAGGTGCCACCATTTGAATAGTTTTGACGATGCGCTTGTATTGCACTTCGTGGTGATTTTTCAGGCGGTACAAAAAAGCGGCCAAGTTACGCGCATCGTCTCGCAGATATTCGTTGTCGTTGATGCCATGCACTTGCTTGACCATGGCGGAGACCGATGTGTCATGAAAGTGGTAAAGCCGCCAGCTGCGAATCGGCGGAACAACATAGTCGTAAACGGAGGTCTGTTTTTGTGTTTCAGCGTAGGACTCGAAATGACCCGCCTGTGGGCGATAGTTGCCCTTCATATTCCACCACAAAGTCTCCAAAGCAAACATCATGCGGTTGTCTTGGGTGGGCTTGAGTGTGAACTTATAGCCGTTGTTACCAAAGTAAAGTTCTGCTTTGAGTTCTTCCGTTTTTTTTCGCCCAAAATGCAGCATCGCATCTGGACCACCTGCTTGGCCCACCGTAGCTTGCAGTTGCTGATCCAGAATTTTGTTGATCAGACGAAAAAATCCAATCAAATTGGATTTGCCTGCGCCGTTAGCTCCGATCAACACATTCAGCTTGCCCATCACCAAATCACATTCAGCAATGGACTTGTAGCCGCGCAGCACCAAGCGCGACAGCTGATTGGACGCATAGACACTTTTAATCATGACGGAGCCTGAACGGTATACCTCTGAACAAACCAACTCCCTTTATTGACTGTCTTTTATAGTGGCAGCTCCACATTTTGAACGATCCCGGAGCTGCCATCCGGTCATTATGAATACTTAGCTGACCATATTTCAGCTCAAGCTCCACTCCACACTGAATAAAGTCTGCTCATCCACCTGCTGGCCCAGCTGCAGTTGCTCAAAGCTGGTTTTGATGTCTTGTGGGTCGTGGCAGTTTTGGTAGAGGTCGGCCATGCAGCGCTCAAAGTCCACCCCCGAGCCCATCGCTCTTGAGTGTTTGCCAGGCACTTGGGAGCCGCACGCCCTTATCTGTCCTTATCTGTCCGGAGCGAACATCTAAAATGTCCGCGTGACTTCCCAACAGACCCCGGCTTCCGCGCGCCGCCCCATTCGCGAACTCCCCGATGAACTGATCAGCCAAATCGCCGCAGGCGAGGTGGTCGAACGCCCCGCCTCTGTCGTACGCGAGCTGGTGGACAACGCCATGGATGCGGGGGCGCGCAGCATCACACTGCGCCTGATGGGCGGGGGCACCCGGCTAATTTCGGTGGAAGACGACGGCGGCGGCATTGCCCCGGACGAGTTGGCCACGGCCCTCAAGCGCCACGCCACCAGCAAGATCGGCAACCTTGATGAACTCGAATCGGTGATGACCATGGGTTTCAGGGGTGAAGCGCTGGCGGCCATCAATTCGGTGTCTGAACTCACCTTGCTCTCGCGCATGGACGGCCAGGCCACCGCCTTCGCACTCGACGGACGCACGGGTGAAATCCGCCCGGCCGCCCGCGCCGTGGGGACCACAGTCGAAGTCAAAGAGTTGTTTTTTTCCACGCCCGCCCGCCGCAAATTTTTAAAAAGCGACAGCACCGAGCTGGCGCATTGCATTGAAGCTGTGCGCCGTCACGCCCTGGTCCGGCCTGACGTGGGCTTTGCCATCTGGCACGAGGGCAAGCTGGTGGAGCAGTGGCGCGTACACCCCGGCGCTGCCGGTCTGGAGCAGCGCCTGGCCGATGTGCTAGGCGAAGAGTTCGTGGCGCAATCCATCGCCGTGGAATACCACGCCGGACCGCTCAAGGTGATTGGCCGCGCCGGTTTGCCCGACGCCGCCCGCTCACGCCCCGACCACCAGTTTGCCTATGTGAATGGCCGATTTGTGCGCGACAAGGTTGTCATGCACGGCGCAAGCAGCGCCTACGAAGACGTGCTGCACGGCCACAAACAACCGGCTTATGCGCTGTTCATGCAGATCGACCCAACCTTGGTGGATGTGAACGTGCACCCGACCAAGATCGAGGTGCGTTTTCGCGACAGCCGCGCGGTGCACCAGGGTGTACGCCATGCGTTGGAAAACGCGCTGGCCGCGCCGCGTTCGCAAAACCTGAGCGACGCACCCACCGGGCCTGACAGCGACTTTGACCTGAAAGCAGTCACCCCCCAAGCCCTGCCCGAGTCGGCCAACTGGCAGCAAGGCGGCATGGCTTTTGAGCGCCCTGGCGCATCGATTTTTTCGGCCCCGAGCTACAAACCGGCTGATTTTGTGCGGCCCCGCGTGGACGGTGAGCAAGCCATGGCCGATCTGAAGGCGCTTTGGAAGCCATCAACAGATGCCACATCAGAAGGAATTTCTTATGAAAAAGGCGGGTCGCAAGTTGCCGCGCAGGCAGCAGAGGCAGCAGCAATGTGGGAGGCCCCCCCTGCGGCCAAAGGGGATTCGCGAACAGGGGCTGGCGCCCACGCAGAAACAGGCTCGCCTGCTACACCCCTGCCCGAAGGCGACTGGCCACTGGGACGCGCTGTGGCGCAGCTGCACGGCGTTTACATCCTGGCCCAAAACAAGCAAGGCTTGGTGGTGGTGGACATGCATGCCGCACACGAACGCATCGTCTACGAGCGCCTGAAAAACCAACTCAACACCGCTGACGGCGAAGGCCCGCGCATCGCCAGCCAGCCGCTGCTGATCCCGGCCACCTTTGCCGCCACCCCCACCGAGGTGGCCACGGCCGAGACCTGCGCCGAAGCCCTGGAACAACTGGGTCTGGAAATCTCACCGCTGTCGGCCAAAACCCTGGCCGTGCGCGCCGTGCCCATCAGCCTCGCGCAAGGCGACGCCGTGGAGCTGGCCCGCAGTGTGCTGGCCGAGTTGGCGCAACACGATGCCAGCACCGTGGTGCAACGCGCTCAAAACGAGATTTTGGCCACCATGGCTTGCCACGGTGCGGTGCGCGCCAATCGCCGTCTGACGCTGGACGAGATGAACGCCCTGCTGCGCCAGATGGAAGACACCGAACGCTCCGACCAGTGCAACCACGGCCGCCCGACCTGGCGTCAGATGACGATGCGGGATCTGGATGCGCTGTTCTTGCGGGGCCGGTGATGACGAGCATGTCGCAAAAACTGATCGTCCTCATCCTCGCGCTGCTGCTGGGCCTGCAACCGGTCACCACCGACCTGTATTTGCCCGCCCTGCCCGCCATCACCCAAGGCTTTGGCGCGGGAATGGGCCAAGCGCAATTGACCCTCACAGCGCTGCTACTCGCCTTTGGCCTGTCGCAACTGATGTGGGGCCCGCTGTCGGACCGATTTGGCCGCAGGCCCATCCTCCTGTGGGGCATGGGGGCCTATACCCTGGCATCGGTGGCCTGTGCGTTTGCACCCGACATGGCGTGGCTGATCGCTGGGCGTACCGCGCAAGGTGTGGCCATGGGAGCGGGTGTCATGGCGGCACGTGCTGTGGTGCGCGATTTGTTCCAAGCCGCCCAAGGAGCCACCGTCATGTCGCAAGGCCTCACCGGCTTGGGCATCATCGCCTGTGCTTGCGCGCCGCTGGGCGGCATGTTGACCGACTGGCTGGGTTGGCACATCGCCTTGCTCACGCTGGCTGTATTTGGGGCCGCCACCCTGGCCTTGCTGTTTTGGCGTTTTGAAGAAACATTGGCGCGACCTGACCCCCACGCACTGCAAGCCGGGCCACTCGTTCGCGCCAACCTCGACATCGTGCGCCATCCTGTCTTCCTCACATGGTGCGCCCTGTCGGCGGGCTCTTATTTGGGCTTGTTCACCTTTTTGGCCAGCTCCTCTTTTGTCTTTGTCACCTTCATGGGCTACAGTAAAACGGCCTACGGGTTTCTCATGCTCAGCATGTCGCTGTCCTACATCGTGGGCACCTTCTGGTGCCGCTGGATGCTGCGCCGCACCAGCGTGCACCGCACTGTGGGCGTGGCCGCGGTGTTGACGATCACCGGGGGCGTGAGCATGGCGGCGCTGGCCTATGCGGGCCAAGGCCAAGACTGGTACGGGGCCTGGGCCGTGATGGTGCCCATGTACATCTTCATGCTGGGCCATGGTGTGCACCAACCTTGCGGGCAAAGTGGTGCAGTCGCGCCCTTTCCGCACCGGGCAGGCACGGCCTCGGCCCTGAACGGCTTTTTGATGATGCTGGGCGCTTTCTTCATGGGCGGTTGGCTGGGCACGCACATGGACCGTCCGGTTTTTGCCTTGGTACACGGCCTCTTGCTGTGGTCTGTATTCATTACTTTGGTGGCCTGGACCGCAGTGCAACGGCATGGCCGCCCAGCACTTGCTGCGGTAAAAAAGGCATGAACACACCGCACCCCATGCCCAACCAAGCCAAGGCCCAAACGGTCAAACCCATCGACGCCATCGCCATCGTGGGGCCCACGGCAAGTGGCAAAACCGCTGCGGCCTTGGCTTTGGCCGAAAGCCTGCAGCCCCAAGGGGGTGCCGAAATCATCAGCGTCGACTCGGCCTTGGTTTACAGAGGCATGGACATTGGCACCGCCAAACCCAACCGCTCAGAGTTGGCCGCCGTGCCGCACCACCTGATTGACACCTTGGACCCGGTGGACAGCTACAGCGCCGCCGAATTTGCCAAGGATGCGACGCGTTTGATACGGGACATCCGTGCGCGCGGCAAAACCCCGCTGCTGGTGGGCGGCACTATGCTTTACCTCAAGGCCTTGCTCGAAGGCTTGAACGACATTCCCGCCGCGAACCTCGAGGTGCGTACCCGCATCCAGCAACAAGCCGAAAGGCTGGGCTGGCCTGCCATGCACGCCCTTCTGGCCCAGGTTGACCCGATCACCGCCACTCGCTTGGCCCCAGGCGACAGCCAGCGCATTGGACGCGCTCTGGAAGTGTGGACTTCGACCGGCCAAACCCTGTCGTCCTTCCACCAAGGCGCCAAAGCCGATGCACCCAACTGGCATATCCCCGTGATCAGCCTTGAGCCGTCAGATCGAGCCTGGCTGCACCAGCGCATTGCACAACGTTTGACCCACATGATGGCGCAAGGTTTTTTGGACGAAGTCAGGCGGCTCAAGGCACGCGGTGACTTGAATCCCAATTTGCCCTCCATGCGCTGCGTGGGTTATAGGCAAGCGTGGGAAGGGCTTGATGACGCTTGGCCCGAGAGCGATATCCACGAGCGCAGCATCTTTGCCACGCGCCAATTGGCCAAGCGCCAGATCACCTGGCTGCGCAGCATGCCTGATCGGCATGTGGTGCAGGCCGATGGTCATCAGCCGCTGGTGCAAGTTCAGCGCATCGCCTTGGAAAACCTGCGCTAATCGGCCGCATCTTTGCGGCGGCCGCTTTTGATCTTCGACTGCATGGCCTTGCCCTCCAACCGCCGCTGCACCGAGCCATAGGTCGGCTTGGTGGCCTTGCGGGGTTTGGGCGGCTTGGCGTAGCGCTCCAGCGTTTCGTACAGGCGAGCCAAGGCGTCGGCTCGGTTGGCTTCTTGTGTGCGGTGTTTTTGGGCCTTGAGAATGAAAACACCTTCTAGCGAGAGGCGACTATCTGCCGACTGTAGCCAGCGCTGCTTCACATCGTCGGGCAAAGTCGAGCCTGCCACGTCAAAGCGCAGCTGAATGGCGCTAGAGACTTTGTTGACGTTTTGCCCGCCAGGGCCCTGGGCTCGGACAGCGGTCAGCTCGACTTCACTGTCGTCGATGTGCAGGGCATTTTTCATGGTGCCGACATTCCTTTTTGGAGTTGGCCTCTGCGGTTAAACCAGCGCAGAGGAAAAGCGGGCCATCGCTGAGGGGGGATCAACCCTATATGAATTAAGGGTCAAGGAATGCCAAGGCGAGGTGTGGCGATTATTGCAGCGGTCCCTTGAGCGCCTCGGGCACGGGCAGAGGCATGACATCAATGCCTTCGTCCAACAAGGCTTCGGTTTCTTCGCGTGTGGCTTGGCCACGGATATTGCGTTCTTCGCGTTCGCCATAGTGGATCTTGCGGGCCTCTTCGGCAAACTGCTTGCCCACATCTTCGGTGTTGGCCATCACATGGCGCACCATGTTCAGCATGGCGGCCTGCATTTGTTGCCAAGTGGCGAGTTCGGTCGATACAGGCCCGGACGCATCCAAAGACGGTTGTGCTGCAGGCACCGCAGTGGCACCCGACTCTTGCATGGGCCTTGTGGCCACGCCGTACCCCAAGTTCAGGCGTGGCGCAGACAGCATTTTGACGATGTCAATGTCGTTGCACACCGGGCACGTGACCAAGCCACGAGCACGCTGCGCATCGTAGTCGTCTTGTGAGCCAAACCAACCTTCAAAGCTGTGGCCCTGCGCGCATTGGAGGTCAAGCACTTTCATGGGAAGCTGTCAGGGCAAGGACTGCCAGGTCAATGGCCAATCGCCGCTGAGCATGTTTCGCAACCAAAGCGCTCCGGTGAGGGTTTTGGCATCGGTCACCTGGCCGTCACGACACCACGCCATCAACTGTGCTGGTGTGGCTGTGAACACGTCCAGAAACTCTTCTGAATCAAGTTGTCGTTCGCCAAGCGTCAGGTCTTTGGCAAACCAAATCTCGATCACTTCGGTCGAATAGGCGATCACCGGATGCAAGATGCCCGCCCTCGCCCATTGGCGGGCGGTGTAACCAGTCTCTTCCAAAAGTTCACGTCGAGCACACAAGCAAGGGGCCTCGCCCGGATCGAGTTTGCCAGCCGGAAATTCGATCATCACCTGACCCACAGGATAGCGGTATTGGCGCTCCAGCACCAATTGCAGGCCATCGGGCGTGTCCAGCAAGGGGATGACCATGACCGCGCCCGGGTGCACCACGTATTCACGCGTGGCCAGGTTTTGGTTGGGCAAGCGAACGGTGTCGCGAAAAGCATGGAGAAAGTGGCCATGAAGCAACTCGTCTTGGCTCACCCGGTGTTCGATCAGATGATCGTCAGACATGCGTGCATCCAAACCGGCAAGCGTTCAATGCTGGCGGTGCATCAGGTAGCGGTAAACAAATCCTGGAAACGCCAATGTCACAAACATGGTGCCTGTGATGGCATAAAACTCCCAGCCCTGGGAAGCGATCTGGCCGCCATGGTTTTCAAGGGCCAAGCCCAAAGCCCCCACCACAAAGTAAAGCAGCACCAGCTCAACAAGTCGAATAAGCAGTGACTTGCTGCTGCGGTTGGGGCCCAACAGCAGAATGCGCTGGTTGGCAAATGGCAAATTGGCCGCCAGCAATGCCAGCGCAATCAACAAAACAATTTGCCACGTTGCAATCATGGGTGCGCCCTCAAACAGCCAGCATGCGGGCAATGGCGTCCGCGCACAAAGCCATCAAGGCACCGGGCACGATGCCCAAGACCAGGACCAACAAGCCATTGATCGACAAGACCACGCGCACATCGGCAGTGGCAGAAACGGTCGTGGCGGTCACAGGTTCGTCAAAGTACATGACTTTGACGACACGCAGGTAATAGAACGCACCGATGAGTGACATGATCACGGCAAAGATCGCCAAACCGATATAAAAGCTCTGACCCGACACGATCAAGGATTGCAGGACAGACAGCTTGGCATAAAAGCCAACCATGGGCGGGATACCCGCCATGGAGAATAAGCAAATGGCCATCACACCCGCATAAAGTGGACTGCGTTGGTTCAAACCTGCCAAATCGGTGATCTCTTCGCTTTCAAAACCTTGACGGGCCAGCAACATGATCACGCCGAAACTTGCCAATGTGGTCAACACATAAGAGACCATGTAGAACATGGCCGAGCTGTAGGCGTTGGCAGCCAGAGTGGTCTGGCCGTTGATGACGCCCGCCACAAAGCCCAACAACACAAAACCCATTTGGGCGATGGTCGAATAAGCCAACATGCGTTTGAGGTTGGTTTGTGCAATCGCCGCGAGGTTACCGACCACCAAAGAGCCAATGGCCAAGAAGGACAACATTTGCTGCCAGTCAAAGGCCAGCGGCAACAAACCTTCCACCAGCAAACGCACCAAGATGGCAAATGCGGCCCATTTGGGCGCACCACCAATCATGAGGGAGGCCGCAGTG
>CAYRBW010000054.1:0-3093 GCA_964422575.1 uncultured Limnohabitans sp. | reverse complement strand
GGAGCGCCTTGGTACACATCGGGAATCCACATGTGAAAAGGAACCGCACCGATTTTGAACGCCAGACCAGCGACGATGAAAACCAAACCAAACACCAAGACCTGGTGGTTGACATGGCCAGAAGCCACGGCTTTGAAGACGGTCGACAGTTCAAGACTACCGGTGGCACCGTACATCATGGACATGCCGTACAACAAGAAGCCCGAGGCCATGGCACCGAGCACAAAGTACTTCATGGCCGCTTCAGTCGCTTGTGTGTGATCACGGCGAAGCGCGACCAAGGCATAGCTGGACAAAGTCAGCAGCTCAAGACCCAAGTAGATGACGATGAAATTCTGACCCGAGATCATGAAGCTCATGCCGAGCAAAGCGAACATGCTCAAGCTGAACATCTCACCACCGCGCAGCATGTCGCGATCAGCGGCATAAGGGCGCGAGTAAACCAATGTGACCATGACCGCGATGGTGGCAAAGCATTTGAGCCAGTGGCCCATCGGATCACTGACGACCAGACGGCCAAAGCCATATAAGGTCTGACCTGCATCGGCATACATGGCGTGCAACCAAGCCACACCGCCCAATGACAGCAAGGTCATGGCATAAGTGGCTGTGCGCTTGGGGCTTTTCACGAAGAGGTCTACCAGCGCAATCACGCAGGCCATGACCAGCAACACGATCTCCGGATAAACGGTCATCCAGCTGGAGTTGTCCATCATCTGTGTTCTCTCAATTCTTCTAATCAGGCTAAACGTTCAGTGCCCACTGCTCAAGGCAGCTTGGACATGGCAACGTGCTTGAGCAAGTCGGCCACCGAAGTGTCCATCACGTCGGTGAAGGGTTTTGGGTACACGCCCATATAGAGCACCGCTGCGGCCAACAGAGCCATCACCAGGAACTCGCGGCCGTTGATGTCGGTCAGCGCCTTGACATCGTCGTTGGCCACTGGACCCAGATAAACGCGCTTGAACATCCACAAGGTGTAAGCAGCGCCGAAAATCAAGGCCGAAGCCGCCAGCAAGCCCACCCAGAAGTTGAGCTTCACAGCGCCCAGAATGACCATCCACTCACCCACAAAACCCGCTGTGCCTGGCAAACCGCAGTTCGCCATGGCGAAGAACAAGGCAAACGCAGCAAACTTCGGCATGGTGTTGACCACGCCGCCGTAGCTGGCAATTTCACGGGAATGGACGCGGTCATACAGCACACCGATCGACAAGAACATGGCCGCCGAGACGAAGCCGTGGGCGATCATCTGAACAATGCCGCCGGACACGCCCAGTGGGTTAAAGATGAAAAAGCCCAGAGTGACAAAACCCATGTGTGCGACCGATGAATAGGCCACCAACTTTTTCATGTCTTGCTGCACCATGGCCACCAGGCCCACATAAACCACGGCCACCAATGACAAGACGATGATGAACATGCCCCATTCGCGTGCTGCATCCGGTGCAATGGGCATCGAAAAACGCAAAAAACCGTAAGCGCCAAGCTTGAGCATGATGGCCGCCAGCACAGCAGAGCCGCCTGTGGGCGCTTCAACGTGTACATCAGGCAACCAAGTGTGCACTGGCCACATGGGCACTTTCACGGCAAACGCTGCAAAGAAAGCAAAGAACAGCAGCGTTTGCACAGTGCCCGACAAGGGCAGTTTGTGCCAAGTCAGGATATCGAAACTTCCATTCGATGCGGTGTACAGGTAAATCAACGCGATCAGCGTCAGCAAGGAGCCCATCAACGTGTAAAGGAAGAACTTGAACGCCGCATAAATCTTATTCGGGCCACCCCAGATACCGATGATCAGATACATGGGGATCAAGGTCGCTTCAAAAAAGACGTAGAACAAAATACCGTCGAGTGCACTGAACACGCCGATCATCAGACCCGACAAGATCAGGAAAGCGGCCATGTACTGGTTGACTTTGCGTGTGATGACTTCCCAACCCGCAATGACCACGATCACATTGATGAACGCCGTCAAGAGCACCAACCACAGCGAGATACCGTCCACACCCAAGTGGTAGTGCACATTGAAACGCTCGATCCAGGTGGCCTTCTCGACAAACTGCATGGCCGATGTGCCAAGCTGAAAGTCCGAATACAAAGGCAATGTGATCAGGAAACTGATGATGGAGCCGACGAGAGCCAACCAACGCACAGCTCGGGCTTGGCTGTCACGGCCAACGGCCAGCAAGATGACGCCGAAAGCAATCGGCGTCCAGATGGCAAGGCTTAACAATTCCATTTTTATATCGTCCTCAAAATCGTTAAGCGAGCCAGACGAAATACGTCATCAGCACAAACACACCCAGGATCATCACCAAGGCATAGTGGTAGAGGAAACCGGACTGGAACCAGCGCACCACACCAGACACCATGCCCACGACTTTCCACGATCCATTGACAAAGAAGCCATCGATGATGGCGCGGTCACCCACCTTCCACAGGCCCAATCCCAAACCACGTGCACCCTTGGCCAGGATGTTTTCGTTGATCCAGTCCATGAAGTATTTGTTTTCCAGGACGACGATCAGCGGACGCAAAACGCGGGCAAAGAATGCGGGCACTTTGGGGTTGACAAGGTACATGTACCACGCTGTCACCACGCCAGCCAACGCCAACCAGAACGGTGCTGTGCTCAAGCCGTGGATCGCCATGGCCACAGGACCATGGAACAGCTCACCCAATTGCTGCATGGCCGGATGCTTGGCTGCGTCCACAAAAATCACGTCCTTGAAGAACTCGCCATAAAGCATGGGTTGGATGGTCATGAAACCAATCACCACCGAGGGAATGGCCAACAAAACCAACGGCACCGTCACAACCCAAGGCGACTCGTGGGGTTTGTCCTGACCATGGTCGTCGTGACCGTGGTGGTCATCGTGGTGCGCATCAGGGTTTTGGTCGTAACGCTCTTTGCCGTGGAAGACCAGAAAATACATGCGAAACGAATAGAAGGCGGTAACAAACACACCGGCCAGCACCGCAAAGTTGGCAAAGCCAGCGGCATGCAAGGTGCTCAGGTGCACGGCTTCAATGATGCTGTCTTTGGAGTAAAACCCCGAGAAGAACGGTGTCCCGATCAAAGCCAAGGAC
>CAYRBW010000053.1:5553-12530 GCA_964422575.1 uncultured Limnohabitans sp. | reverse complement strand
TCCCAATGCCAGTGCCTACAGCGCGAGCAAGGCCGCGGTGATGGCGCTGACCAAGTCGCTCGGCAAGGAGCTGGCCAAGACCGGCATCCGGGTCAATTGCGTGACCCCGGCGGCGGTCAAGACGGCCATGTTTGACCAGATGACCCCCGAGCACATCCAGTTCATGCTGTCCAAGATCCCCATGGCCCGCTTTGGCGAGCCCGAAGAAGTCGCCGCCATGGTGACCTGGCTCAGCACCGAAGAATGTTCCTTCTCCACTGGCGCGGTCTTTGAACTGTCCGGTGGGCGTTCGACTTATTGATTTTTTACACACTGAGAGGTTTTATGAAACTCGTTCGCTATGGCCAACTCGGCAAAGAAAAACCCGGCCTGATTGACGCCGATGGCCGCTTGCGCGACCTCAGCAGCGTGGTCAAAGACATCACGCCCGATCAACTGAGCGACAAGGCGCTGGCCAAGCTGACCAAGGTCAAGACCGATAAGCTGCCCTTGGTGCGCGGCAAAAAGCGTTTTGGCACGCCCATTTCGTCGACCAGCAAGTTCATTGCCATTGGCCTGAACTACGCTGACCACGCGGCCGAATCGGGCATGCCGATTCCCAAAGAACCCATCGTGTTCACCAAGGCGATCTCTTGCATTCAAGGCGCGGACGACGACGTCATGTTGCCCAAAGGCTCCAAGAAGTCCGACTGGGAAGTCGAGCTGGGCATCGTGATCGGTACGCGCGCACGCTACGTGACACAAAAAGACGCGATCAGCCATGTGGCCGGTTACTGCGTGGTCAACGACGTGAGCGAGCGCGAATACCAGTTGGAGCTGGGTGGCAGCTGGGACAAAGGCAAGGGATGCGATACCTTTGGCCCCGTGGGTCCCTGGTTGGTGACCCGTGACGAAGTGCCCAACCCACAAGCTTTGGGCATGTGGCTCGATGTGAATGGCGTGCGCTTTCAGACGGGCAACACCAAGACCATGATCTTTGGCGTGGCCAAACTGGTGAGCTACGTGAGCCAGTTCATGACCCTGGAGCCAGGCGACATCATCACCACCGGCACACCTCCGGGCGTGGGCATGGGTGTCAAGGTCGATGGCAAGCCCGCACCCGTGTTCTTGAAGCGGGGTGATGTTATGCGTTTGGGCATTGACGGTTTGGGTGAGCAAACCCAGAAAGTCGTGGCTTTCAAAGCCTGACGTCAAGACGGGATGAAGACAGCGCCGCAATGTGTTGGCCATCCCGTTGCGCTTGTCAGTGGGCGGCCTCAGCTTCGGTGGTTCTCTCCCGATTTACCCTGATCTGCGCAGGGTTCTTTTTGAATCGCAGTGGTTTTGGTGCAAAATAGAACGACCGTTCTATTTTGCACTCCTATGACCGACCGCAAATTCTCATCCAAAGATCAAGTCCCGCACACGTCGGCAGAGGCCGGTCGCCGTGTGCTGATCAAGGGTCAGCAAACCAAGGCCATCATCATCGATGCCGCATTGGGCTTGGCATCACAAATTGGCCTTGAAGGTTTGTCAATCGGTGCGCTGGCTGAAGTCACAGGTATGAGCAAGTCGGGCGTGTTTGCGCACTTTGGCTCACGGGAGGAGCTCCAAATTTCAGTGATCCGCGAATACCACGACCGCTTTGAAGCCGAGGTGTTTTATGCGGCGATGCAGCAGCCTCGCGGTGTGCCACGTTTGCAGGCGCTGTTCGACAACTGGATGGTGCAGACCTCGGCTGAGATCGATTCGGGCTGCATCTACATCAGTGGTGCGGTGGAGTTTGACGACCGCACCGGCCCCGTGCGCGACGCATTGGCGTCGTCTGTGGGCAGCTGGCAGACCGCTTTGCGCCGTGCGGTCGAGTTGGCGCAAGAAGAAGGGCAAATCAGCCGCGAGTCGGATGCACACCAGATCGCCTTTGAAATCCATGGTTTGATTTTGGCTTTGCACTACGAAGCCCGCTTCTTGCGCAACCCCAGTGCCACAGAGCATGCCCGACAAGGTTTTTCGCACATTCTGGCGCGTTACGCGTTCAAGCCAGCGGCAGACGCGGTGTCCGCATCCGACAAGCCGAGCCCCGCGCTCAAGCGCGCCGCATCACGTCGCAAAAGCACCGCCGATTGATCTTTTTTTGCAGAACTCATCTACTTTTCAAGGAGTCACCATGCCTGTTTACAACCCACCGCTTCGCGATATGCAATTTGTGTTGCATGAATTGCTTAAGGTGAGCGAAGAATTCAAAGCCCTGCCCAAACATGCCGAGACCGACGCCGACACCATCAATGCCGTGTTGGAAGAGGGCGGTAAATTCGCCGCAGAAGTGATTTTCCCAATCAATATTTCAGGCGACACACAAGGCTGCACGCTCAACCGTGACACGCACGCAGTCACCGCCCCCGATGGTTTCAAAGCCGCTTACGAGCAATACGTGGCCGGTGGCTGGCCATCGCTCAGCTGCGATCCTGATTTTGGTGGACAAGGCTTGCCCTTTGTGGTCAACCAGTGTTTTTACGAGATGCTGAACTCGTCCAACCAGGCTTGGACCATGTACCCAGGCCTCAGCCACGGCGCATACGAGTGCCTGCATGCGCATGGCACGCCCGAGCAAAAATCGCTTTATTTGCCCAAGCTGACCAGTGGCGAGTGGACCGGTACCATGTGCTTGACCGAGCCGCACTGCGGTACCGATTTGGGGTTGTTGCGCACCAAGGCCGAGCCGCAAGCCGATGGCTCTTACCGTATCACCGGGCAAAAGATTTTCATCAGCGCGGGCGAACACGATCTGGCCACCAACATCGTGCATCTGGTGCTGGCCCGCTTGCCCGACGCGCCTCCCGGCAGCAAAGGCATCAGCCTTTTCTTGGTGCCCAAGTTTAAGGTCGCGGCCGATGGCAGCGTGGGTGATCGCAACGGCATTTACTGTGGCGGGCTGGAACACAAAATGGGCATCCACGGCAATGCCACTTGCCAAATGGTGCTTGATGAGGCGGTGGGCACCTTGGTGGGGCAGCCCAACAAGGGCCTGGCCGCCATGTTTGTGATGATGAATGCCGCCCGCTTGGGCGTGGGCAACCAGTCTTTGGGTTTGACCGAAGTGGCTTACCAAAATGCCTTGGCCTATGCCAAAGACCGTGTGCAGATGCGCTCGCTCACCGGCGTGAAGGCCCCCGGCAAACCCGCTGACCCGATCATCGTGCACCCCGATGTGCGCCGCATGCTCATGACGGCCAAGGCCTACGCCGAAGGCGGCCGTGCGCTGGCTTGTTTTTGTGCATTGCTGTTGGACAAAGAGCTCAACCACCCCGACGAAACCGTGCGTGCCGAGTCGGCCGAACTGTTGGCCTTGCTCACGCCCATCGTTAAGGCATTCACGACAGACAACGCCTGGCAAGCCACCACCGAATGCCAGCAGGTTTTTGGTGGCCACGGCTACATCAAGGAATGGGGCATGGAGCAGTTCGTGCGCGATGCCCGCATCAACATGATCTATGAAGGCACCAACACCATCCAGTCACTGGACTTGCTCGGCCGCAAGGTGCTGGGCAACCATGGGGCATCGCTCAAGAAATTCGGCAAACTGTTCGAGCAACTGGTCAATGCCGAAATGGCCAACTAAGCCAAGGGCGAGTTCATCAAGCCCTTGGCCGATTTGGGTCAAAAACTTACCCAAATCACGGGTGAAGTGGGCATGAAAGCGATGAGCAATGCCGACGAGGTGGGGGCTGCGGCGGTGGATTATTTGCGCGTGGTGGGTCATTTGGTGTTGGGCTACTTCTGGACCCGCTCGGCACAAATCGCGCTGGCTAAATTGGCTGAAGCCGAAGAACAGGCGCAGCGCCCCGACCCGTTCTACCAGGCCAAGTTGCAAACCGCGCGTTTTTACTTCACACGCTTGATGCCTGAGACCTCAAGCCTGATGCGCCGCATCCGTGCGGGCAGCGATGTGCTGATGGACACCGACGCGGCCTTGGCCTGACCGTTCAACTTGACGGAGACTTTCATGATCAAAAAAGCATGGGTATTGACAGTGTCCTTGTCGGCCCTGGCTGCACAGGCCCAAATGAGCCCTGTCGGTTTGTGGCGTAGCATCGACGACGAGACCAACCAAGCTAAGGCTGAAATCCGTATCACCCAAACGGCCAGTGCAGGCCTGTCTGGCGTGGTGGAGCGTTCGTTGCAAAACAACCCCAACACGGATCCTCTTTGCAACCTTTGCACCGATGACCGCAAAGGCAAACCCAAGATCGGCTTGGAAATCATCCGCGGCGGTCATCAAGGCGACGGTAAAACCGTGTGGGAGGGTGGGAAAATTCTCGATCCCGAGAACGGCAAAAATTACAGCTTGCGCCTGACCCCGATCGAGGGAGGCAAAAAGCTGGAAGTGCGAGGCTACATCGGCGCCCCTTTGCTGGGGCGCACCCAAACTTGGATTCGGGTTCAATAACACATCACAAGGAACGCCATGTCTGACATCCTGACCCACATTGACGCGGGGGTGATGACCATCACCTTCAACCGCTTGGACAAGAAAAACTCCATCACCTCTAGCATGTATGCGGCCATGGCCGATGCTGTGGCACAAGCGGCATCCGATGCGTCGGTGCGCGTGGTGCTGTTTCAGGGCCATGAGAGCATCTTCAGTGCGGGCAACGACATAGGCGACTTTCTGAATCAACCACCCAGCACCCAAGAATCGCCGGTGTTCCGCTTTTTGCGCGGCATCGCCACATTTGAAAAACCTTTGTTGGCCGCTGTCGCAGGCCCCGCTGTGGGCATTGGCACCACCATGCTGTTTCATTGCGATTTGGTGTATGCCGGTGACAACGCCGCGTTTTCCATGCCTTTTGTCAATCTGGGATTGTGCCCCGAGGCGGCTTCGAGCTTGCTGGCACCGCGCTTGTTCGGTTACCACCGCGCCGCCGAAGCCTTGCTCATGGGCGATCCTTTCTTCGCAGAGGCTGCGCAAGAGGTGGGACTGGTCAACCGGGTGGTGCCTCCGACCGAAGTCAACGGTTATGCGCAGGCGCAAGCGCGCAAGCTGGCGGGTAAGCCGTTGTCGTCGTTGCTGGAGACCAAGCGCTTGATGAAAGGTGGCGACCAGCAAGAAGTGCTGCACAAGATGGACGAAGAAGGCAAAAGTTTCGGTCGTATGCTGCGAGAGCCCGCAGCCAAAGAGGCCTTTGGGGCATTCATGGAGAAACGCAAGCCGGATTTTTCCAAACTGTAAACTGGGTCAACTTCGGGTCGAGCCTGCGCGCCCGACGTTTTGACCCCGTCTTCTTTTCTTTGCATGTCCCATCGCACCCATCCTCCCATTGTTCTTGAGCCCGAATACATCGAAGGCTTTCGCCAGATTTACGAAGAAAAGATTGTTTTCAACAAAACACTCGGTCTGAAGCTGGTGAAGGTCACGCCCGAAGGGGTGGAGGCTCGCATCGACATGCGACCCGAGCTGGTAGGGCACTTTGCCTACAACCGTATCCATGGCGGCGTCATCAGTGCGGTGCTGGATGCCATTGGCAGTGCCGCCGTGATGGCGGCACTGGCGGCCAAACACATGGACGAAACCCCGGGCAAGCGCCTGGAGCGTTTTGCCAAGCTGGGCACCATCGATTTGCGGGTGGACTATTTGCGTCCCGGCATTGGTGAGCACTTCACCATCACTGCCAACGCCTTGCGCGTTGGCTCACGTGTGGGTTCTTCCCGCATGGAGTTTTGCGGACCCGACGGCACTTTGATGTCGACGGGCGCTGCGGCTTACATCGTCTCCTGATCGACGCTGATCGCTCGCTGTTGTGTCCGAGGCCGTGGGCAGGCTCCGTCCCTCATTCGGCGGGCACCAACCGCGGTTTGCCTTGGTCGTCTACCGCCACATAGGTCAAGTTGGCTTCGGTCACCTTGATGTATTGGCCTTGCAACTGAAAGCGCTCGGCAAAAACCTCGACCTTCACGGTGACCGAGGTGCGGCCCACTCGCACGATGCGCGAAAAAAACGACAGGATGTCGCCCACTTTGACCGCTTGCTTGAAGATGAACTCGTTCACGGCCACCGTCACCATGCGGCCACGCACCCGTCGAGCGGGCAAGACGGCTCCGGCCAAGTCGACCTGGGCCATGACCCAGCCGCCGAAAATATCCCCACTGGCGTTGCAGTCGGCGGGCATGGGAATGACCTTGAGCACCAATTCCTGGTCTGTGGGTAAAGCCACGGTGTGGGGGTAGGTGGTTTCAGACATGGGCACAATCGGGTGAACTAAAAACTGGATTGTCTCTTATGCGCCACCACGGCGAAACCGTTGCTTCTGCTGCTGCACCCGGAAAACCATCGGGCGCTGCCACTTCGGCCCCTGCTGGGGGAGACTGGCAAACCCTGTCGCGCCTCTTGCCTTACCTTTGGCAATACAAGTGGCGCGTGGTCATCGCCTTGAGCCTCATGGTGGGCGCCAAGCTGGCCAACGTCAGCGTGCCCTTGTTGCTCAAGGAGCTGGTGGACACCATGAGTCTGAAGCCCGGCGACCCTCAAGCGGTGCTGGTGGTGCCAGTGGCCTTGCTGGTCGGTTATGGCGCATTGCGTTTGCTGACTTCGGCCTTCACTGAGCTACGCGAACTCGTGTTTGCCAAAGCCACACAAGGCGCTTCGCGCAGTATCGCCTTGCAAACTTTTGAGCACCTGCACGCTTTAAGCCTGCGCTTTCATCTGGCGCGTCAAACCGGCGGCATGACGCGCGACATCGAGCGCGGTGTGCGCGGCATCGAGTCACTGATCTCGTATTCGCTCTACAGCATCATCCCGACACTGATTGAGGTGGGACTGGTACTGACCATATTGGCGGTCAAGTTCGATGCTTGGTTCGCTGGGATCACTTTGTTCGCATTGGCTTTTTACATTTTCTTCACAGTGCGCGTCACCGAGTGGCGCACGCAGTTTCGCAAGCAGGCCAACGAGTTCGAATATGCTGAGCACACCCTTGCGGTTGATTAGCTGCTGAACTACG
>CAYRBW010000053.1:0-5543 GCA_964422575.1 uncultured Limnohabitans sp. | reverse complement strand
CAAATATTTTGGCAATGAGGCGTTTGAAGCTGGGCGCTATGACGAAAGCCTAGAGCGTTTGCGTTTGTCCCGATTGAAGGCGCAAACCTCTTTGTCTTTGCTCAATACGGGGCAGCAGCTCATCATCGCGGCAGCGCTGGTGGCCATGCTCTGGCGTGCCACCGAAGGTGTGGTGGCTGGGCGCATGACCTTGGGTGACCTGGTCATGATCAATGCTTTCATGATCCAGCTCTACATCCCGCTCAACTTTTTAGGCGTTCTGTACCGCGAGATCAAGCAAAGCCTGACCGACCTGGATAAGATGTTTGTGCTGATGGACCGTGAACGCGAAGTGGCCGACGCACCCGGCGCGCCCGCCTTGGGTTTACATGGTGCGCCCGATGTGGTTTTTGACCGGGTGTCTTTTGCGTATGAGCCTGATCGCCCGATTTTGAAAGACATCAGCTTCACCATCCCGGCCGGCAAAACGGTGGCGGTGGTTGGCCCCTCTGGCTCGGGCAAGTCCACACTGGCGCGCTTGATGTTTCGTTTTTACGACGTGCAACAGGGCTTCATTCGTATTGCGGGGCAAGACATTCGACAGGTCAAGCAATCGAGCGTGCGCCAAGCTTTGGGCATCGTGCCCCAAGACACGGTGCTCTTCAACGACAGTGTGGCCTACAACATCGCTTATGGACGACCCGGTGCGAGCCAAGACGAGATCGAAGGCGCAGCGCGCGCCGCACGCATCCACGATTTCATCGCCTCCACGCCCAAGGGTTACCTAACCTCGGTGGGTGAACGCGGTTTGAAACTCTCGGGCGGCGAAAAGCAACGTGTGGCCATTGCCCGCACCCTGCTCAAAGACCCACCTATTTTGGTGTTTGACGAAGCCACTTCGGCACTCGACTCGGCCAATGAGCGCGCGATCCAAGCCGAGTTGGCCAGTGTGGCGCAAAACAAGACCACGCTGGTGATTGCGCACCGCCTGTCCACCGTGGTCGACGCCCACGAGATTTTGGTCATGGACGCGGGACGGATCATCGAGCGCGGCAACCACGGGGCTTTGTTGGCCCAGAACGGGCGTTATGCGAGCATGTGGGCCTTGCAACAATCGTCGGATTGAGTGACCGGCCCACCCCATAATCTCCCCCTATGGAAACCAAATGGCTTGAAGATTTTGTGAGCTTGGCTGAAACGCGCAGTTTCAGCCGCTCGGCGCAATTGCGGCATGTGACGCAGCCCGCGTTTTCTCGCCGCATCCAATCGCTTGAAGCTTGGGCTGGGGCTGATCTGGTGGACCGCAGTTCTTATCCCACCAAACTCACGGCAGCGGGTGAAACCTTGTATGCCCAAGCTTTGGAGCTGCTGCAATCTTTGCAAAGCACCCGAGCCATGCTGCGGGGCCACAACTCGGCGGGGCAAGACTTCATTGAGTTTGCCGTGCCACACACATTGGCATTCACGTTCTTCCCGTCGTGGATCGCGGGTTTGCGAGAGGGCTTTGGCCCGATCAAAAGTCGTTTGATCGCACTGAACGTGCACGATGCGGCCATGCGGCTCGTCGAGGGGGGGTGCGATGTGTTGATCGCATACCACCATCCTTCGCAACCTTTGCAACTGGATGCCGATCGTTACGAAATGGTGGTGTTGGGCCAGGAGGTTTTGGCTCCCTATGCCAAAGCAGGCCCCGATGGTCGCCCTGTTGTCAGCTTGCCGGGCACGGCTTCCAAGCCATTGCCTTATTTGGGCTACGCGCCAGGTGCTTATTTGGGGGGAGTCACCGACTGGATCCTCAAACAATCCAAAATACCGATTCATCTGGAGCGTGTTTACGAAACCGACATGGCCGAAGGTCTGAAAGTGATGGCGATGGAGGGACACGGCATGGCCTTTTTGCCACGCAGCGCCGTGAAGAAGGAAGTGCAGGCCGGTGCATTGGTCGAAGTGGGCTTATCAGACGGGCATGCACAGGCGCTGACCATGGAGGTTCGGGCCTACCGGGAAAAACCCAGTGGGAAGCACCATGCCAAAGGGGCCGCTCAACAATTGTGGGCGCATTTGACCCAAAGAGCGGCCTCTGTCCATTCCTCCCGCTAGCGCATTGGGTTATGCGTTCTTTGCATAAAAATCAAGGGTAGGCCCGGAGGATTCACGAGCTTTAAACAGACTACATTCACGGGACGATTTCGTGCAGGCCTATTTTGTGCTGAGCGAAGTGGTCGGTCGGATGTCTTGCATCATTGTGGTGCGGTGCGTTGGACCACCTGAGTGGGCTCAAAGCCCTAGGGAAGCTCCTAGGCGATCCCGACTCGGTTTTGGCATTTAATCAACGGGTGGCATTTTTGCTGCTCATCAATTGAAAGAGGATACAAACCATGAAAAAACATGCACATACCGTGATCGGTGCCGTGTTGGCAACCGCAGGCTTGTTGGCTGGCACTTCTGCCATGGCTGGCAAAACATTGGACCAGATCAAGCAGCGCGGACAGGTCGTTTGTGGCGTCAATACAGGTTTGGCAGGTTTTTCGGCTGCTGACTCCAGCGGCAATTGGTCTGGCTTGGATGTGGACCACTGCCGTGCAGTGGCCGCAGCCGTCTTGAGCGATGCCAACAAAGTCAAATATGTACCCTTGACCGCCCAGCAGCGTTTCACTGCTTTGCAGTCTGGTGAAGTGGACGTGCTGGCACGCAATACAACCAACACGCTGAACCGCGATGCTTCTTTGGGCCTGCACTTCATTGGTGCCAACTACTATGACGGCCAAGGCTTCATGGTTCCAAAAGGCAAAATCACCAGCGCCAAGCAGCTCAAGGGCGCTACCGTTTGTGTGCAGTCTGGCACCACCACAGAGAAAAACCTGACCGATTTCTCGCGTGCCAACAAGCTCAACCTCAAGCCTGTCGTGTTTGAAAAAGTTGAAGCGGCCACTGGCGCTTATTTCTCCGGCCGTTGCCAGGCTTACACCACCGACGCCTCTGGTTTGGCTTCGGTTCGCGCCAAGGAAGCCAAAGATCCTGCTGCCCACCTGGTGTTGTCTGACCTGATCTCTAAAGAGCCATTGGGCCCTATGGTTCGCCGTGGTGACGACGAGTGGTTTGCCATCAACAAGTGGGTGCTCAACGGCCTGATCGAGGCCGAAGAGTACGGCATCACACAAGCCAATGTGGATCAGATGAAGTCGAGCGACAACCCACAAGTGGGCCGCATGCTGGGCGCGACCGAAGACTTGGGTAAGCACCTGGGTCTGGACAAAGAGTGGTTGGCACGCGCCATCAAGGCCACAGGCAACTACGGTGAAATGTTTGAACGCAACGTGGGCCCCAAAACAGCCATCAACTTGCCACGCGGACTGAATAACCAGTGGAACAAAGGTGGTCTGATGTACGCAGCGCCTCTGCGTTGATTTTCAGCCTTCGGTAAAGGCTCTGGATACGCCCCTTCTCGGGGCGTCTCTTTTTCAACTGTGGTTTTCTTCAGGCCCTGTACATGTCCCATTTTTCCATGATCGAGGCCAGGCCTTTGCCTGGCAAGAAAAACCGATCCATCTCGTGGCGCAGCCGCGAAGGGCGTTCGGTCATCTATCAGATCGTCGCGATTCTTTCAGCCCTGGCGCTGTTGGGTTTGCTGGTGCGCAACACGCTCATCAACATGCGTTTGCGCGGCATCCAAAGTGGTTATGACTTTTTGTTTCAGCCTTTTGGTTTTGACATCAGTGAAACGCTGATCGCATACGCTCCCAACAGCACTTATTTGATGGCGTTTCTGATCGGCATGCTCAACACCCTGAAGGTGGCGATGATCGGTATTGCCTTGGCCACCCTCTTGGGTGTCCTGGTCGGGGTTGGGCGGTTTTCTGCCAACTTCCTGGTGCGCAAAATTTGTTACGCCTATGTGGAGTTTTTCCGCAATGTGCCGGTTTACTTGCAGTTGTTGATTTGGTATTTGGTCTTTACGGAAGCCTTGCCTGATTTCGACAAAGCCTGGACATTGGGCCATTTTTATCTGAGCAAAAACGGCGTTTCGTTCCCCTGGCCTGTCTGGCAATTGGGCCAGACACTGGCGCTTTTGGGAGTTGTCCTCGGGTTTGTCTTTGCTGTTTTTTACCGCCGAAAAACCAAAGCCCATTTTGACCAGACGGGGCAAACGCGCCCAGTCTGGGGGGTGTCCATTGCCGTCACCTTGGCGCTGATGGTGCTTGGTTGGTTGGTCGGTGGGGCACCGGGTGAATGGAATGTGCCCAAGGTTGGTGATTTTCAGATTGAAAACGGCGGCGTGTTCAGCCCTGAATTCATGGCCTTGTTGTGTGGCCTGGTGTTTTACACAGCATCGTTCATCGCCGAGGTGGTGCGCTCGGGCATTGCCTCTGTCTCGTTGGGGCAACATGAAGCAGCTGCCTCATTGGGGCTGAACAAAGGCCAATCGATGCGTCTGGTGGTGCTGCCGCAAGCCTTGCGCGTGATCATCCCGCCGCTGACCAGCCAGTACCTGAACCTGACCAAAAATTCATCCTTGGCGGTGGCCATTGGCTACCCCGAATTGGTTTCGATTGCCAACACCACGCTTAACCAGACGGGCCGCGCCATTGAGGCCTTGTCCATCGTGATGCTGGTGTACTTGACCTTGTCCCTCATCACATCGGCGCTCATGAACTGGTTCAACGCCAGTGCCGCCATCCAGGAGCGCTGACATGAACACTGTTTTCAAATCCATGGATGCGCGACCCATGCCGGGTCGCAGTTCGGGTCCTTTGGCCTGGTTGCGCAGCAACCTGTTCTCCAGCATCGGCAACAGTTTGTTGTCGGTGTTTTTGCTGACGCTGGTGGTCTGGGCGCTGGTGGCGTCCATGGACTGGGCGCTGCTGAATGCGGTGTTCAATGCCAATTTGCAGGCCTGCAACGACGTGCGCGGTGTAGGGGCATGCTGGGGTGTGATCTCTGAAAAGGGACGTCTCATCGTGATGGGGCGTTATCCCGAAACCGAGCACTGGCGTCCTGTGATCGCGACGGCTTTGATGCTGGGTGTGGTGGTGCTCAGTTGCATGCCGCGCTTTTGGAACAAAGCCTTGCCTGCACTTTGGGCCGTGATGCTGGTGGTTTATTTTGTGTTGATGAAGGGTGGGTTTTGGGGCTTGACTGCGGTGGACACAGACCAATGGGGGGGATTCCCGCTCACGGTCATGCTCACGGTGATTTCCATGACATTGGCTTTTCCTCTGGCTATTTTTGTGGCGCTGGGTCGACGCTCCAACATGCCTGCCATTCGGACTTTGTGCACCCTGTATGTCGAGTTGATCCGTGGTGTGCCACTGATTACGGTCTTGTTCATGGCCTCGTTCATGCTGCCGCTGTTCATGCCCGAAGGCGTCAAGATCGACGTGCTGCTGCGCGTGGTGGTGGGCATCACCCTGTTCTCAGCGGCCTACATGGCCGAGGTGATCCGTGGTGGTTTGCAGGCATTGCCCAAGGGACAAACTGAAGCTGCCGCCACACTGGGACTGAGCTACTGGCAAGTCCAACGCATCATTGTGCTGCCGCAAGCCTTGGCCACCGTGGTGCCGTCC
>CAYRBW010000052.1:7154-12624 GCA_964422575.1 uncultured Limnohabitans sp. | reverse complement strand
GGGTCAACAACTGCAATTGGAGCATGCGGCGCTCGCTCAACTGGTCGGCCGGTGTGGGCACTTCGGCGGCCATTTCCAGGCGCAGCAAAGCGGTGGAGGCTGGCGTTCTGGCCTGCGCGCTGACGGCTTGTGCCCAGGCTTGACGGGTCGTCGCGTTGATGGCTCGGCCCAGCTCTTGTGCAGTGGGCAGCGCATCAGCTTGACGCTCTTGCCAAGCACTCATCAATCGGGTCAGCGTTTCGCCGTGGGCTTGTGCGGCCAGTTTGCGCAGCGACATTTCGGCACGCTCCATGGCTTCGCGCTGTGCACGGAAGGCCGCATCGCCCAAGCGAGGACCGCGGTCCTCGCGGAAATCACGGCCTTCGCCACGCGGGCCACGGTCACCCAAGCGATCACTACCTCGTTCGCCTGGGCGGCCCGGTCCACGATCGCCACCTGGGCGTACACCGCGCTCACCAGGACGCCCATCACGGCGGCCAGCGGCTGCGGCTTCGGTTTTCTTTTGGCCAGGGCGGTCATCGCCGCGCACCGCCACGACAGGCTTGGCCAGTTTGGGCGCAGCCGCAGGGTCAACTGGGGCCGCTGGTGCTTGGGCTGCGGCGGTGTCAACGCTATCGGCAGTCACTTCAGGTGCATCAACTGGCGCATCAGCAAAAGCGGCTGCATCGGTTTCAACAACAACGGGGGTGGCTTCTTCAGCGTTATCCAGTGCGGCGGCTGCAGCATCAGGTGTAGACACCGGTGCTTTGGCAGAGGCTGCGGCAGAGGCCACTTGCGCGGCCTGAGCTTCTTGGGCTTGGCCGCGCAAGGCTGCATCCAATGCAGCCATCGCAGCACGAATCTTGCCAGCATCGCCACCGGCGTTGGCTTCGTCCAGCGCTTTGGATGCCTCGATCACGGCGCGGTCACGAGCGCTCAGCGTAGCGGCAAAAGCTTGGCGATCGCTGCCTTTGCGCTGGAAAGCTTCATCAAGTGGTGCACGGAAAATTTCCCACAGCTTTTGTTCGGTCTTGCGGTCCAGTGGAACCGCTTGGGCTTCAACCTGCCAGCGTTGCTGCAAGGCTTTGACAGCGTCCACACGCAAGGCGGGGGCTGCGCCCACTTCACGGGCTTCGTTGATCAAGCCCTGACGGCGCTCGATGCTGGCTTTTTGGGCGGCCTCCAATCGAGCGGCAGCAGCTTTGAGTATGGCCTTCCATTGCGACTGCATTTCACCAAATGCTTTCTCGCTCAGGTGACCCGCATTGCGCCAGCGGTCAGCAAACTGGCGCAAGGCACGCAATTGGGCTCGCCAATCGGCACTCTCGGCGTTGGCCAGCGTCCAGGCTTTGACTTCTTCGAGCAAAGTCAGACGCTGCGCACGGTGCTCGGCCGAATCTTTTTTCATTTGCTCAAGCCACGCCACAACGGTTTTGTAGGCCTCGTTGCATGCCGCATCAAAGCGCTTCCACAGGGCGTGGTTGGGCAAACCACCTTGGTCCGTTTGCTTCCAGCTCTCGCGCAACTGGCGAAGCTTGTCTTGCATCTTGCGGCCACCCACAGTGGGGGCTTTTTCGGCATCGAGCAAAGCTTCGGCTTGGTTCACCAGGTCTTGGCGAACCTGATCAGCCAGCCAGCGCTGCCATCCTTCGGCATCGCCAGCAGCAACGAGCGCTTTGTGCAGGCGTTCGTCCAGACTGGTTTCGAGGTTTTTACCATGGGTCTTGAGCGCGGTGCGCAGGGCAACAGCCGCATCGGCGGGCACCGGAGGTTCGGTGATTTGTTTTTCAAGCGCTTCGAGCACTTCGGTCACGGCCTTGTTGGCTTGCGCGCGCAGCGCCTGACGCTGGGCAGCGTCCATCTTGGGTTTGGTGGGCTTGGCTTCTTTTGCTGCTTCAGCTACACCTGCAGCATCGGCTGGCTTGAACGGCTCGACCACCACTTCACCGCGCAGACGACGAATTTCATCAGCCCACACTGGCACCGAGGGCAAAGCGGCAGATGCATCCGTCTGGGCTTGCTGCGCCAGTACCAGCGCTGCCGAGAAGCCATCCCAGACCGCTTGTAACTGGTTGAGTGCCGCACCGAGTTGGCTTGGGAATTTCAGGTCCACGCTGGACCAAACGGCATTGGTGGTCAATTGCTGGGCCTGTGACTGCCACTGGAGCACATCGGACTGCAGGCCTGTCATCGCCGCTTGCGCTTCGGCGATGGGCTTAGTGGACAGCACTTCAATGCGCTGCGCCAGCAACACGGCAGCTTCGCGCTGCACCATCACTTGATGCTGTAAGTCCTCGACACCTTTGACCACTTCAGCCAATCGAACTTTCAGACTGGCCAAAGGCTCGCGCGACAGCGGTGCCCCTGCTTTGGCGGCATCACGCTGCCAAGCCATAGCGTCTGCAATGTTCAGACGCGGCGCTTGCAGCATCTGCTCGGCTTTTTGGGCCCAATCGCTGGCCAGCGCTTCTTGACTATGCGCACGTTTGAGTTCGTTGAGCTTATCCTTCAGGAGCTTGGCTGCCCCTTTGTCGCGCGTGGACATCTCTCGATAGGCCTCGGACAACACGTCAGCAGCAGGCTCGGACAAGAGCCATTCGCGCAAACGGGTGCTGCGCTCGCCCGAAGTGGCGGCGTTGAAAGCTCCTCCAGTCAACTGGTCAAGAGCGGTGAGGTCAAGAGGCTTGGAAGAAGAAGTCACGGTAAAAACTTTAAAACACAGGTCATGCCAAATACGGCATCGGTGTCGGGGCCGGGCATCCTTGCAAAAATTTTCAAGGACGGCTCTCGACAAGCTCGTATTTTCGCCGGGATTTGCTCTGACCTGGCGCTCTTGTTTGAATAGAGGTAAATCTCTTGTAATTTCAGTCACACCACGATCTCTATATTTCCAATTTATATGTTGATCGACATTGATAGCCTTGACTGGATATTAAATATTCCTAAAATTCGACCACATCCAAACCTAGGGATTACCCGATCTCGCTGCCGATCCCGGTTTGATCTGCCCCAGCCCATGGCTGTTTTGCAAAAAACGACCCCAGCTACAAGCGTGCAAATGATGCAAATCATGGTCGCTTGCCATGAGAGGAAGTGCTATGACAGCGCCATTGAACATGTCCCGCTTGGTTCTGAGTTTGCAGACCTGCGCGGCTGACATTCGCGAAGGTTTTGTAGAAATCAGCCGCCACAGCCTGGCCATGATTGGCTTGGTGGTCGTGGTGGTGAGCATGACCTTTGTGTCTCGTCCCGACTTGCAGGCATACGCCAGCCAATTTTTGCTCAGTTGGCTGGAAATCCGGCAAATTGAAACCCTGGACACACCCACTTTGGGCAATGCAGCCAGCCGATCCACAGCCAAGAACACCCATCAGTTGACACAAGACCAATTAGCCGTAACCCATTGGCTCAGTCGCAAGTACCGTGTCTCACTCGAACCTATGGGTGCCATGGTGTCGGAGGCGTGGGTCATTGGTGAGCGCAGTCAACTGCCTCCCAGTTTGATTTTGGCGATCATGGCCGTTGAATCCAGATTCAATCCCTACGCATCAGGCAGCCAAGGTGCCGTAGGACTGATGCAAATCGAGCAGGATGCGCATTCGCAAACCCTGAATCATTTTGGCGGACGCTTTTCGGCTTTTGACCCACTGACCAATTTGCGCATTGGTGTTCGACATTTGCAAGCATTGGTCCAGCAAACCAACACACTGGAGCAAGCTTTGTCACTTTATGGCGCATCCTCTGGGCAAGCCACAGAGCGTCAATATGTGGAGCGCGTGTTGACCGAGCAAAGACTGCTTGAAAACCTCACCGAAAAGCAAAAAACTGCAACCCTCACACCCAAGCGCGACGCCGCCCATTTTTGAGATCCAAAGCGCTCTAACTGCTCCTAGGCTCGGATACACTAACAAGGTGCGCGACTGGCGATAGGAGCCCCGTTTTCACCCGAAAGCGAGACCACTCTGACGTGGACCGCGGTGCCCTTCCAGCGAGGAAGCACCCCAAACCACTGGGAAGCGCACAACCCGGAACCGGCCTGCAAGGCTTCGACCAGGGTTTTCAGCCGTTCGCCTGGGCAGCCCTTGTCAGCAACACCCTTGTTGAGCCAAGGTTCCATCTCTTTTGAAGGACTGCCATGTACGACCGCAACATTCTGATTGAACAAGCCGACCCCGAAATTTTTGCCGCCATCCAGGCCGAAAACGCGCGTCAGGAACACCACATCGAGCTGATCGCCAGCGAAAACTACGCTTCGCCCGCAGTCATGGCCGCACAAGGCTCGCAACTCACCAACAAATACGCCGAGGGCTACCCCGGCAAGCGCTACTACGGTGGCTGCGAATTCGTCGACATCGCCGAGCAGCTGGCCATTGACCGCATTAAGCAGATTTTTGGTGCCGACTGCGCCAACGTGCAGCCGCACTGTGGCGCATCAGCCAACGAAGCGGTCTTCCTAGCTTTCCTCAAGCCCGGCGACACCATCATGGGCATGAGCCTGGCCGAAGGCGGCCACCTGACCCACGGCATGCCGCTGAACATGTCGGGCAAGTGGTTCAATGTCGTGTCCTACGGCTTGGACAGCAAAGAGGCCATCGACTACGAAGCGATGGAAGCCAAAGCCCGCGAACACAAGCCCAAGCTCATCGTGGCGGGCGCATCGGCCTACAGCTTGCACATCGACTGGGCACGTTTTGCCAAGATCGCCAAAGAAGTTGGCGCGATTTTCATGGTCGACATGGCCCACTACGCAGGCTTGATCGCCGCAGGCCAGTACCCCAACCCCGTGCCGCACGCCGACGTGGTGACCTCCACCACCCACAAGAGCTTGCGCGGCCCACGCGGGGGCATCATCTTGATGAAGGCCGAGCACGAAAAAGCCATCAACAGCGCCATCTTCCCCGGTCTGCAAGGCGGCCCCTTGATGCACGTCATCGCGGCCAAGGCCGTGGCCTTCAAAGAAGCCATGCAGCCCGAGTTCAAAACCTATCAAGCCCAAGTGGTGAAGAACGCCCAAATCGTGGCCGAAACCCTCACCGCACGCGGCCTGCGCATCGTCAGCGGGGGCACACAAAGCCACGTGATGTTGGTGGACTTGCGCTCCAAAAACATCACTGGCAAAGAAGCCGAAGCCGCTTTGGGCGCAGCGCACATGACGATCAACAAGAACGCCATTCCAAACGACCCCGAAAAACCATTCGTCACCAGCGGCATCCGCGTGGGTACGCCCGCCATGACCACACGCGGGTTCAAGGACGAGGAAGCGCGCATCACGGCCAACTTGATTGCCGACGTGCTGGACAACCCCAAGGACGAAGCCAATATCGCCACCGTACGCGCCAAGGTCAGCGCCCTGACCGCACGCTTTCCGGTCTATAAATAAGGCCTGAGCCGTGAAATGCCCCTTCTGCGGTCACCTCGAAACCCAAGTGGTGGAGACTCGGCTGGCCGAAGATGGGGGCTTCATCCGGCGCCGCCGCCAGTGTGGTGCCTG
>CAYRBW010000052.1:316-7144 GCA_964422575.1 uncultured Limnohabitans sp. | reverse complement strand
ATACGTCGCCGCAGACGTTGCGCCAGTTGCGACAAACGCTTCACCACTTACGAAAAGCCCGAAGTGAGCTTCCCAGCCATCGTCAAAAAAGACGGCCGCCGCATCGAATACCAGCGCGAAAAACTGTGCGCCAGCCTGAACCTGGCCCTGCGCAAACGCCCCGTGAGCACCGAACAGGTGGACGGTGCAATTGAGCGCATCGAAGAAAAATTGCTAGCCCTGCCCAGCCGCGAAGTCGCCTCCAACCGCATCGGCGAGCTGGTCATGCGCGAACTCAAAAAGCTCGACAAAGTAGCCTATGTGCGCTTTGCCAGCGTTTACCGCAACTTTGAAGACATCGACGAATTCAAAATGCTGGTGGACGAAGTCCGAAATTGAGCACCCGAAGAAGGCGGCTAGCGCCATCAACACTCGGCGTTGGCAAGCAGCTCAGCCGCCTCTAGCCGTGGCTTGCCCACCGCGTTGATCACCACACGCCAAATGGCCGTTTGCCCCGGTTTGCACAAGGTCAAAGTGCCCGCCTGAAAAGCCCCTGTGGTCGTTTGGCTGCGCCCTTCCACACCAAAAGACACATAACGATTCACCGTGGCATTGCCCACCAGCTTCAAAAATTCAGGCACGCCCTCCTGTAGCTGCAGCACCGTCTCCTGCGCCTCGCGCACAGCGTTGTCATTGGCATCGACAAACACCACCCAACCTTGAGCCCAGCTGCCCACGGTGGCACATTGATCGGCTGCCCCGCGCACACAAAGCGTCACGCGTTGTTGCCTACGCACAGCCTCTGAGCGGGCCAACACGAGACTGCCCAGCAAGCGCTCACCGTGACTTTGCATTAGGTGTTTATGGCGCAAGCCGGTCACGCTGGGTGCAGCCAAGGCCATGAGCGTGCCCAGCAAGGCCAGGACCACCAGAGCTTCCAGCAATGTGAAGCCATTAAAACCCGCACGACGAAGGCTGGGCATACCATGTTCTCCAGATGAGCGTCCATCGACCTACACGGGCCACCAACTCAGCAAGCCATGACAGCATCGGCGGTCTGTACAAGTCATTATTAAGTATTCACAATGAAATGTCTCATCATCGGCACGGGAGCTGAACATGCAGATCGAAACCCTAGGACGACGGCTGGCAGTGGATGATCGCGCACGCGGCTGGACATTGAGTGAGCTGCTCATCAGCTTGGCCCTGATGGCGGTGCTGGTTGCGGTGGCCTTACCCACATACACCACACAAAAGCGCCAGACCAGACGTGCCGATGCCCAAGCAGCCCTGCAACAATTGCAATTGGACCAAGCGCGCTGGCGCGGCACAAACGACAGCCATGCCAGCGACCTGAACAGTTTGGGCTGGGCCTCTGACCGCTCCCCGGCAGGGCATTACCGAATCGCGATCGAAGACGCATCGGCAAATGGCTACACGCTGACGGCGACACCCGTGGGTGGGCAAGCTGGCGACACCGCTTGCCATCCGATGCGCCTCCAAGTCTTTGGCTCAGGCGGTGTGGTGCTCAGCAGTGGTGCGGATTTGAGCACCGACCCCCATCGTTGCTGGCACCAGTGAGGCAGGCATGCGCTGCCCACGGTTGCAACACCCGACACCAAAGCCACAAAGAGGCGAAACCCTGGTCGGGCTGATGGTGGGGCTGGGCATTGGTTTGTTGGTGTTGGCTGCTGGCAGCCAGATGCTCGCAAAACACCTGCAAGCGCACCGATGGGCCTTGCAAGACAGCCACTTGCACCACGACCTGCGCTCGGCGCTCGATGTCCTGGCACGTGAACTTCGTCAGGCCCAGTCTTTGGGGCAAGCATGGACAAAAAGGTCCCCGGTGCAATGCCTGGACGCATTTTGCGGTGATGCGAAAGACATCCGTATCCAAGGCAATCGCATCGACTTCAGCCGCGACCGCAACCAAAACGGCCAATTGGAGAACAACGAATGCGTAGGCTTTCGCCTCAAAGACAGCAAACTGCAAGTTCGTACCGCCTGTAGCCCCGAGGTGTGGACCGATCTGACAGATTCAGGCAGCCTGAAAATGCTGGCGCTCCAATGGCAAGTGCAGTGCGAACGACGGGGCCCTTGGGTGGCGCGCTCGGTCACAGTACAAGCCAGCGCACAGTGGCCCCTAGATGCTACACGTCGCCTGGACCTGTCACAAACCCTTTTTCTGCGCAACGATGTGCCTGCAGCGCCCTGGCCCGCTGTTTGTGGAGCTGCCCCATGAAGCGTCATGTGTCTTGGCTGATGCAAAAAGCCTCCGTGCAAAGCGGTGCGATCACCTTGATGGTCGCCATCGCACTGGTCATGTTGGCCAGTTTGGCCAGCTTCTACAGTTCGCGCAGTGCATGGATCGACCGCTTAGCCAACAACAACCAAAGTCATGCTACACAGGCTCGCTTGGCAGCCGAAGCGGCACTGGCATGGGGCCGGGCCGACTTGGCCAGGTCATACAAAGCCACCCCGTCTCCATCCAACAGTTTTTGGCAAACGGCCACCAGTGCACCCTGCCCTGCGGGCTACATGGGGCCTCGCTGGCAGTGCAGCGCCATGATGCCACCAGCACATCCGGACATGGGCCATGCAGCGCTGCATGTGCTAGCCGTGCGTGATGTGTTGACCTCGCCCCACGTGACCGAGCTGCACGCCTCAGCGCAGATTGCTGACCAACAAGCCCAAGCGCAAGTGAAGAGCAGCGTGTTTTTACCCACCGTAGCACCTGCCCCCAAAGACGCCAGCACTGCCGCTTTGGTGGTCAATGGGTGCGTCTCGCCCGCCGTCGGCGCGGCGGTCACGCTCTGTCCCTTGAACAAAAAAGGCTCGGCCTGCAGCGGCACACCCGCAGGGGATGCCGTGCACAGCTTCTGGCTGGCCGACAAAAACGGCAATGGCCTGATTTCAGATGCCGAGCGCCTGGACTGCCTGGCCTTGTTGCCCGAGCAGATGCCCGGCGGCGGCGGCTTGACAGGACCCTCCAGTGCCCTGCCGCGCACACCTTGTGCGCCCAGCGCCTGGCGCAATGTCTTGGGCGACATCACACCCGAACAGGTCAAGGCGTGGTCGGATGCACAAGAGCGCAATGGCCTGCATGCCCAAAGCCAACCACCTCGCAGCATCTACTGGGTCGACAGTCCGGCCACATGGACTCAAAACCTGGGTCAGCCCGGTGCGCCTGTGTTACTGGTGTTTTCGGCCACGGCTTGCGGCCTGCGTTGTCCCAGTATTGCCAGTGGGGTGCGAATTCAGGGCACCGTAGTGCTGCAAACGCAATGCCAAGACAACAAAGCACGGGCCTGGCGGGCAGGCACCATCGAAGGCCAGTTGGTGGTCGAATCAGGTCTGCCAGACTTGCAAAGCGGCAGCCACATCCAGGCTCACTCTTATCTGCCCAGCGCTTACCAGTTGGCGTGGCCTGCGGGCATCGACGCGACACAGGTCCAACGTGTAGCAGGCAGCTGGCGGGAGGGTCTGCGATGAAACAGCCGCCAAACCGCACAGTGCAAAAGCCATTGCGCGAATGGATCATGCAGCCGCAGGCCAGGCGACAAATGCAAGGCATGGCCTTGATCGAAGCCTTGGTCGCATCGGCCGTGTTGGGCATTGGCCTGGCAGGTGCCACCCGATTGACGCTGTATGCATTGCAAACAGCAAGCGACACACGCCAACACACGGTGGCACAAGCCTTGGCCTTGGATGCGATGGAATGTCTGCAATCTGGTCGTGCCCTCTGCGAGATGAACCGGGAGATCACGGTTCAGGGCACCCGCTACACACTGCAAAGCCAGCTTCGTCCACGCGCTGACTTGGCACTGGTGGACATGCAAGTGCGTGTGCACTGGCCTGCTGTGGGACGGCCCCAGACAAACGGGCAAAACGGGGCGGCACCGCAAGGGACAAGTCAATGGGTTTTACATGGCAGCCGCGATCAAGTGCCCGCCTGGGTTGGCGTATCCTTGCCTTGATCTGTTGTCTAAAATTTCCCCTGCGCCATGTCTTTTGCCTGCCCTACCCCAACGTCACTCGCCTGTGACCCAGCCATGCAACGCGCCCTGGAACTGGCCGCCCAAAGCCTGTGGCTGACCTCGCCCAACCCGCATGTGGGCTGTGTGATCACTGCCGCCGATGGCACCGTGCTGGGCGAAGGCCACACTCAACGTGCAGGCGGCCCGCACGCCGAAATCACGGCGCTGCACGACGCAGCCGCCCGGGGGCACAGCGTGCAAGGCGCGACCGCCTGGGTGACGCTGGAGCCCTGTGCCCACCAAGGTCGCACCGGGCCGTGCTGCGATGCATTGGCCACTGCAGGCATCGGTCGTGTGGTCTCGGCCATGACCGACCCCAACCCGAAAGTGGCGGGCCAAGGCATGGCAAGGCTGGCAGCTGCGGGTGTGCTGACCGAAACCCTGCCACCCCAAAGCGACATCGCCGAGCAAGCTCGTGAGCTGAACATCGGCTTTTTCAGCCGCATGGAACGTGGTCGGCCATGGGTGCGCATGAAGATGGCCGCCTCGCTCGACGGGCAAACCGCCTTGCAAAACGGTCAAAGCCAGTGGATCACCAGCGTCCCCGCCCGCACCGACGGCCATGCCTGGCGCGCCCGGGCCTGCGCCATCCTGACGGGCATCGGCACCGTGCTCGAAGACGACCCGTTGCTCAATGTGCGCGGTGTGGACGCCCCTCGCCAGCCGCACCTGGTGGTGGTGGACAGCCGCCTCGACATGCCCCTGAGCGCCAAGCTGCTGGACACACAAGGTGCGGGCGAACAAGCCCGGCAAATCTGGATTTACACCGCCACGATCGAACACCTGGACAAACGCGCTGCACTGACGGCACGCGGCGTGACGATCATCGACTGCCCTGGCCCTGGCGGCAAGGTCGATCTGGTGGCCATGCTGCGCGACCTGGCCCAACGTGAAATCAACGAACTGCATGTGGAAGCCGGACACAAGCTCAACGGGTCCTTCATCCGCGAAGGGCTGGTGGACGAATTTCTGGTCTATCTGGCCCCGCAACTGCTGGGCCCCGGCCAGGGCTTGGCCAACTTGCCCCCCCTCACCGAGCTCAGTGGCGCGGTCCAGCTGTCCTTTCATGCGGTGGACCGCATCGGGCCAGATCTGCGTTTGATGCTGCGCCGACAGCCAGACTGACGACGACGCATCGCAAAGACTTCTTTGAGACAGCCTGCAGACGCTCATCCCGACCAAAATCTCGGCTTGTTTTGATGGAGCCACCGAATTGAACCTCGCCCACTTGCTGCAACGCCAGGCCCGCACTGCGCCTGAGCGACCCGCCATCTTGAACGGCACCCAGGTGGTGGCCACACATGGTCAATGGGCGCAGCGCTGCCAGCACTTGGCGGCACAGTTTCAGGCCGCAGGTTTGCAGCCCGGCGACCGGGTGGCCCTCTTTATGCGCAACCATATGCGTTACCTTGAAGTCCTGTTCGGCGCTTGGTGGGCCGGGCTGGCGGTGTTGCCCATCAACGCCAAACTGCATGTGCGCGAGGCGCAATGGATCATCGACAACGCTCAGGCGCGCTGGGCTTTTGTGACGGCCGACATCACCAGCGATACCGGTGAATACCTCACTGGACTCGAACGTGTGATTGATGTGGACAGCGCCCAAGCCGATGCGCTGTGGCAGTTGCCAGCAACCCCTGTTGATACGCCCATCACCGAACGCCGCGCCGACGATCTGGCCTGGCTGTTTTACACCAGTGGCACCACGGGCCGACCCAAAGGCGTGATGATCACCCACCGCAACCTGATGACCATGGGACTGGCCTATTTCACCGATGTCGATGCAGTGACCCCGCAAGACTGCATCGCCTACGCCGCACCCATGTCGCACGGCGCGGGCATTTACGCCATCCCCCATCTGATGGCGGGGGCCCGGCACATGGTGCCGCCTTCGGGTGGCTTCGATCCGGCCGAGCTGTTTGCACTGGGCCAGCAAATCGGGTCACTGTCGATGTTTGCTGCACCCACCATCGTCAAGCGGCTGGTGGACCATGCCGAGGCAGCAGGCTTGTCGGTGCAGGCGTGCGGCCAGTCTTTCAAAACCGTGGTGTACGGCGGTGCGCCCATGTACGCGGCCGACATCCAGCGGGCGCTGCGCGTCATGGGGCCGCGCTTCGTGCAAATTTACGGCCAAGGCGAAAGCCCCATGGTGGGCACCGCCCTGTCACGCCACCACCTGCAAGACAGCACGCACCCCCGCCATTTGCAGCGACTGGCCTCGGTGGGCGTGGCTCAAACGCCGGTACGCATCCGTGTGACCGACACACAAGGGTGTGACCTGCCGCTGGGCGATGTGGGCGAGGTGCTGATCCAGGGCGACAGCGTCATGGCCGGTTATTGGCGCAACCCCGATGCGACGGCTCAGGCCATTCAAAACGGCTGGCTCTTCACCGGTGACATGGGCTGCCTGGACGCCGACGGCTTTTTGACCCTGAAAGACCGCAGCAAAGACCTGATCATCAGCGGCGGCTCCAACATCTACCCCCGGGAAATCGAAGAAGTGCTGCTGCACGCACCGGGCGTGGCCGAAGTGGCCGTGGTGGGCGCACCCGATGCCGAATGGGGCGAGGTGGTGGTGGCCTTTGTGGTGCCGCAAAACGGGCATACCCTCGACATTGCCTCGCTCGACGCGCTGTGCCTGCAGGAAATCGCCCGCTTCAAACGGCCCAAACGCTACGAAGTGGTGGAGAGTCTGCCCAAAAACAATTACGGCAAGGTACTCAAAACCGAGCTGCGCCAGCGACTGGCCTGAGACACCCGCTCAGAAGTTGAGTGTCTTCACACCGGCAGAGGTTCCGAGCAAACACACTTGCGC
>CAYRBW010000052.1:0-306 GCA_964422575.1 uncultured Limnohabitans sp. | reverse complement strand
CTTCAAACCCTTGACGTCGACGATGTGTTGGCCGTTGTCGGTCACCAGCGGCTGGCCATTTTTTTGGCGCACCACCGGGCTGCCGCCCATGGCCACAAACTGGCGCATCACGCGGGCCGTGGCCATGGGGATGACTTCAACGGGCAATGGGAAGGCACCCAAAGCATCGACCAGTTTGCTCTCGTCGGCGATGCAAATGAACTGCTGGGCATGGGCCGCCACGATCTTCTCGCGGGTCAAGGCCGCGCCGCCGCCTTTGACCATGCACCCCTGGGGGTCGATTTCATCTGCACCATCCACGTACAC